>CAYLPF010000087.1:0-6138 GCA_964385485.1 uncultured Lachnospiraceae bacterium
TCTTTTTTTGTTGCCATGCATGCGAAAGGAAGCTCCGGTGGAGGTTCCTTTTCGTGTCATAGGGAACCTTGTCTCCTATGACACAAAAACGCCCCGCGGAGATGCGCACAGATGCATAAGGTATTTTATTGCTTTGCAATATGCATCTGGCGCGGCAAAAATGTGTTTTCAAGATCTGCCGGAAAACCCTTGAAATAATCAGCAACATATGATATGATAATGCAACATATAAAATATAAAAAGAAAAGAGGGATCATTTGTTCAGTAAAGTAAAGTCTGCTGCAGTATACGGGATAGAGAGCAGGATCATTTCGGTGGAAGCTGATGTGTCAGATGGCCTTCCGCAGTTTACTATGGTGGGTTATCTGACGTCCGCAGTCCGTGAAGCACAGGACCGGGTCAGAACCGCGATCAAAAATTCCGGGTACAGACTTATGCCTAAAAAAGTGACCGTGAATCTGTCTCCGGCTGACATAAGAAAGTCCGGCTCTGGGTTTGATCTGCCGATTGCGGTGGCTGTCATGGCCGGTTACAGGTATATTCCAGAGGATCTGCTGGACGGCGTTTTCCTGGCCGGAGAATTAAGTCTGGACGGGAGCATAAAGGGAATCCGGGGAATTCTCGGTATGATCATGGAAGCGAGAAAGGCCGGATGCAAAAGCTGTATCATTCCGCAGGAAAATGTGCAGGAAGGAGCGGTAATACAGGGGATCGAAGTGTGCGGCGCCGCGCATCTGAGGGAGGTGATAGGACATTTTACATCGCCCCAAAAGCTGGTTCCCGTCTCTATTAATATAGAAGAAAAATTTTCAGCCCCGCCTGAATTTCGGACGCCGGACTTTGCGGATATCAAGGGACAGCATATTGTAAAACGGGCTGCGGAGATCGCGGCGGCAGGTATGCATAATCTGCTGATCAGCGGTCCGCCGGGTGCAGGGAAAAGCATGATCGCAGGCAGGATCCCCGGTATTCTGCCGCCCATGGCATTTGAGGAGGCCCTGGAGGTTTCAAAGATATACAGCATTTCCGGAGAGCTTCCCAAATCGGGGATCCTTGTAGAGCGGCCGTTTCGGATGCCGCATCACACGGTATCCGCGGTGGCTCTGGCAGGAGGCGGAAAGATACCGAGGCCGGGAGAGATCAGCCTGGCCCACCGCGGCGTACTGTACCTTGACGAACTCCCTGAATTCCAGAAGGAGACACTGGAGGTTCTCAGGCAGCCTCTGGAGGAGGGCGAGGTCAGGATATCAAGAAACAGCGGACAGTTTGTGTTTCCCGCGGATTTTATGCTGGTGGCTTCCCGCAATCCATGTAAGTGTGGTTACTATCCTGACAGGAGCAGGTGCCATTGCAGTGAACAGGAGGTCAGGAGATACCTGCACAGGATAAGCAGGCCTCTTCTGGATCGGATCGATCTGCATGCGGAGGCAAAGCAGATACAGTACGAGGAATTGACGGATACTGCCCCTGAGGAAACGACGGAGTCGATACGGCAGCGGGTTCTGCAGGCGCAGAAAAGGCAGGAGGAGCGATACAGGGGCAGCCGTTTCCGGTTCAATTCAGAGCTGACGCCATCAGCGCTTGAAACGTATTGCGTTATAGAACCGGAGGCAAAGGAGCGGCTAAAATATATTTATGAGCAGAAGCGTATGACGGCGAGGTCATATCACAAGCTGATAAAGGTGGCAAGGACGATTGCCGACCTGGAGGGGTGCGGGACGATAGAGGCGCGCCATGTAGGGGAGGCGGTGGTCTACAGGCCGGCAGAGCTTCTGCAGTGAACCCATGCGCTTTGAGCGTACCGCTGCGCATGAAAGTGTTATCGCGCATGGGTGCATCCCTGAGCTCAGTTTTCCGCTTTGCGGAAAAGGCTACTTTCATAGAAAACCCCATGCGCGGGGAAGCATACAGGAAATACGGATATTTTAAGGAAAGGGGCGGTTGCGATAGAAAAATACTGGGAATGGCTGTGCAGCATACCTGGATTGTATCGGATGCAGCAGGAAATACTGCTGCGCTTTTTTGAAACCCCGGAGGCAATATGTCAGGCCTCCCGGAGGGAATTGGATTATCTGAAGGAAAAGGGCTGCAGATGGATCGAAAAAATATGCCGGGCGCAGGAAGAACAGCCTGAAAAAATAATGCATAGGAACCGCGCGAAGGGAATACAATTTATCAGCCATGAGCATGCCGCGTATCCGAAAAGGCTTCAGAATCTGACAGACAGACCGTATGGCCTGTTTTACAAAGGCAGGCTTCCGGATGAAGACAGAAAGTCAGTGGCTGTAGTGGGAGCCAGGATGTGTACGAGACGGGGGAAGGAGATGGCGGAACAGATGGCGGCCGGGATCGCGCAGGCGGGGGGACAGGTTATCAGCGGCGCAGCTTACGGCATTGACGGTGCGGCGCAGTGGGCGTCCCTGGATCGGGGCGGAATGAGTTTTGGTGTCCTGGGATGCGGAGCGGACAGGTATTATCCGGCCGACCATGCTCTGCTTTTGGAGCGGCTGGCACAGGAGGGAGGCGTTCTCTCTGAATTTCCACCCGGGACGGCTCCTCTGCGGTATCATTTCCCGATGCGGAACCGTATTATCAGCGGTCTGTCGGATATTGTCGTAGTAATAGAAGCGCGTCAGAAAAGCGGCTCCCTGATCACAGCGGAGTTTGCCGCCGAACAGGGACGCAGCGTGATGGCTGTTCCGGGGAGACCTGAGGATGAGCTGAGCAGGGGCTGCAATGAATTAATATCTCAGGGCGCGGGTATAATCCTGTCTGCAGAAGCCTTTATAAAGTCTGTTTTTCCGGACTATATGCCGTCTGAAAGACAACTGCCGGAAGATTTGACACTTGCGCCTGCAGAAAAATTAGTGTATAGTAGTCTCGATTTGCATTCAAAGAGTTTGTGGGAACTGGAGGAGTGTACTGTCCTTTCCCTGGCGGAGCTTAGTGAGAGCCTGCTGTCACTGGAGATGAAAGGATTGATCAGCGAAACAGAACGCAATTGTTATGTGCGCAGGGAATAAATGAGATTGTATTTTGGAGGTAGTTGCTATGCCGAAATATCTGGTGATCGTGGAATCACCTGCAAAAGTAAAGACGATAAAAAAGTTTTTGGGTTCAAATTATGAAGTTCTTGCTTCGAACGGTCATGTCCGGGATCTGCCGAAAAGCCAGATGGGCATAGATGTTGAACATGGATATGAGCCGAAATATATCACGATACGGGGAAAAGGAGATATTCTTGCTTCCTTGCGCAAAGCCGAGAAAAAGGCGGATAAGGTTTATCTGGCAACGGACCCTGATCGAGAAGGAGAGGCTATCTCCTGGCATTTGGCAGAGGCTTTGAAGCTGGATCCGAAGAGGCAAAAGCGTATTACCTTCAATGAGATCACAAAAAGCGCCGTCAAGGAATCGCTGAAGCATGCCCGGGAAATCAACATGGATCTGGTGGATGCGCAGCAGGCGAGACGTATTTTGGATCGTATGGTAGGATATAAGATCAGTCCGCTGCTCTGGAAGAAGGTGAAGCGCGGTCTCAGCGCAGGCAGAGTCCAGTCTGTTGCGCTTCGGATCATCGGCGACCGGGAGGAGGAGATCAATGCATTCATTCCGGAGGAATACTGGAGCTTTGACGTGCAGCTTATGGCGCCGGGAGAGAAAAAACCCCTTCTTGCAAAATTCTACGGACAAGAGAAGAAGATGGCTATCTCATCAAAGGAGCAGATGACTTCAATCCTTGAAGAGCTGAAGGATGCGGAATTTATTGTGGAGGAGGTACGGAAGGGAGAGCGCACAAAGAAGGCTCCGTTACCGTTTACCACAAGTACGCTCCAGCAGGAGGCGGCCAACGTCCTGAATTTCTCTACGCAGAAAACCATGCGCCTTGCCCAGCAGCTTTATGAGGGCGTAGATCTGAAGGGAAGCGGAACGACAGCACTTATCACGTATCTGCGTACAGATTCTACCCGTATTTCGGATGAGGCGGACAGGGCAGCCAGAGATTATATCACGCAGCAGTATGGTGCGGAATTTGTGTCGGACGGCGGCTCTTGGCAGAAATCAGACAAAAAGATCCAGGATGCCCATGAGGCGATCCGCCCGACAGATATCACAAGGACGCCATTCAGCGTGAAGGATTCCCTGAGTCGGGATCTGTTCCGGCTGTATCAGCTGATATGGAAGCGTTTTACGGCCAGCAGGATGGCGCCGGCGCGGTACGAGACCACATCCGTATATATAGGCGCGGCAGGGTACCGATTCAGCGTTGCGGCCTCCAGAGTCGTGTTTGAGGGCTTCCGGTCCGTTTATACGGAAAGCGGGGAGGCGAAGGAAGAAAGTAATGTCATCACCGGTAAGATCGAGCGCGGTATGAAGCTTACGCCGAAGGATATCGAGACGAAGCAGCATTTTACGCAGCCGCCGGCTCATTATACAGAGGCATCTCTGGTGCGTGCGCTTGAAGAACAGGGGATCGGGCGTCCGAGTACGTATGCGCCGACGATCACGACGATCATTGCCCGTCGTTATGTCGCGAAGGAAAACAAAAATCTGTATATGACAGAACTGGGCGAGGTCGTGAATTCGATCATGAAGGAGGCATTCCCCAGTATTGTCGATGTTACTTTCACGGCTAATATGGAATCACTGCTGGATTCCATAGGGGAAGGGAATATTTCCTGGAAGACAGTTGTGGAGAATTTTTATCCGGATCTGGATCAGGCGGTAAAGGAAGCGGAAAAGAATCTGGAGAAGGTGACGATCGAGGACGAAGTCACAGATGTTGTATGCGAAGAATGCGGCAGGAATATGGTGATCAAATACGGTCCGCATGGTAAATTCCTTGCATGCCCCGGCTTCCCTGAGTGCCGGAACACAAAGCCGTATCTGGAAAAAATCGGAATCCCATGTCCGCAATGCGGAAAAGATCTGGTGATCCGGAAGACAAAGAAGGGAAGGAAATATTTTGGCTGTGAGAATAATCCGGATTGCGATTTTATGTCCTGGCAAAAGCCGGCGCTCCAAAAATGTCCGCAGTGCGGAAGCTATATGGTAGAAAAGGGCAGCAGGATCGTTTGCGCGGACAAGTCATGCGGCTACATTTGCGGGAAAGATGAGTAATTAGCTTTATTTTACCGCCAAATATGCGCCAATACACACAAAGTGCGTTGATTTTCTGAAAATTCTGTGTTATCATAAGGAATAACGAGACGGGAGGATTGTGTGTAAAGGAGGCCTGTGATGAGTGTTCAACTATTAGATAAGACCAGAAAAATCAATCAGCTGTTACATAACAACAATACCAGCAAGGTAGTGTTCAACGATATCTGTGATGTTCTGACAGGAATATTAGATTCAAACATCCTGGTCATCAGCAAGAAGGGAAAGGTGCTGGGAGTTGGACTGTGTGACGGCGTTGAGGAGATTAAAGAGCTTATCGTTGACAGAGTAGGCGGTTTTATTGACCCATTGTTGAATGAACGGCTTCTGGGAGTCCTTTCTACGAAAGAAAATGTAAATCTTGAGACGCTGGGATTTGAAGGAGAGAATATCAGGAAGTATCAGGCGATCATCAATCCTATTGATATTGCCGGTGAGCGTCTTGGTACCGTATTTATGTATAAGTATGAATCCCAGTACGAGATTGACGACATTATACTCAGTGAGTATGGTACTACAGTAGTGGGACTTGAGATGATGCGTTCGGTGAATGAGGAGAATGCGGAGGAGAACCGCAAGGTACAGATCGTGAAATCTGCTATCAGCACACTGTCATTTTCAGAGATGGAAGCAATCATCCATATTTTCGATGAGCTGGATGGCACAGAGGGAATACTGGTGGCCAGCAAGATCGCTGACCGTGTTGGTATCACCCGTTCTGTCATTGTTAATGCGCTGCGGAAGTTCGAAAGTGCGGGAGTGATCGAGTCAAGATCCTCCGGTATGAAGGGAACGTACATCAAAGTGCTGAATGACGTGGTCTTTGATGAATTAAAGGAAATTCGGAAAAGCCGGAATCTGTAGATGATGCACCAGGAAGGTGTCTGTCGGTGGACAGGCACTTTTTTTGTGCGAAGCACATTTTTGTTCTTTCATTTTTAAAAATAAAAAGAATAGCTGAGAAAACAAGAGAAAACGCGA
>CAYLPF010000088.1:0-6110 GCA_964385485.1 uncultured Lachnospiraceae bacterium
TGGAAATTTTTAACAAAGTCTTACATTTGTGAAAAGAACCTTAAGTTTTCGACAGAAAAGTTGAATTAATTCTGTTCCCATGCTATGGTTACCAATGGACTATGCAATGGGGTGATTTTTTGGATATTTTAAAGAAAATATGTGAATGGGCTGCAGTATGCCCGGAAAGGGTCGCTGTCAGAGGCAGAGCGGGGACGATTACTTACAAAGAATTGTGGGAATATTCGGATCGCCTTGCTGACTGGCTGCTGCAGAATACCGACGGAGACAGATCACCGGTAGCTGTGTATGGCCATAAGCATCCGTGGATGCCGGTCTGTTTCCTGGCATGTGTAAAGTCGGGCCGGGCATACTGCCCGATCGATGTTTCCGTGCCGGATGCGAGAGCAGGGTCGATCCTTGAGGCATTGCCGTCAAAAATAATTCTGGCAACAGAACGGATTTTTGCGGATAAGGAAGGAAAGCGGACAGTCGGCCTGGAAGAGCTGCAAAAAATAGTCGCAGGAGCTAATGAGGTAATACCGGGCACAGCCACTGCAGAATCAGGCAGTGATGCGGCAATATCAGATGCTGTCAGGGCAGGTGTGGAGGCAGAGACGTCAGCGTCAGATGATGTGGGAGCCTGTCGTGCAGCGGAGGACATCTGGGTGCGGGGCGACGAAACGTATTACATCATTTTTACTTCCGGCAGTACGGGAACGCCGAAGGGCGTACAGATTACTGCCGACTGCCTGAATCATTATCTGGACTGGTCGGTAACGCTGGGGAACTCCGCGCAGGAAAAGCAGGGGCAGGTGTTTCTGAATCAGGCGCCGTTTTCCTTTGACCTGTCTGTAATGGATCTGTATACCTCCCTGGCTGTAGGCGGTACTTTGTATTGTCTGGAAAAGTCAGTGCAGTCAGATTATCGCGCACTGATACAGGAACTTAAGACATCCGGGGCGAATGTGTGGGTATCAACTCCGTCTTTTGCAGAGCTTTGTCTGTCCGAGCGGGCATTTTCTGAGGAGATGATGCCGGGCTTGCAGGTATTCCTCTTCTGTGGGGAGACTCTGGCGAACAAAACAGCAGACAGGCTGCAGCAGCGGTTCCCGAAAGCAAAAATTGTGAATACATACGGACCTACGGAGTCTACAGTGGCAGTGACGGAAGTACTGATAACTCCGGAGCTTGCAGGGCAGGAGCAGCCGCTTCCGGTGGGCAGGCCAAAGCCCGGAACTATTATTGAGATCCGGGATGAAGACGGCAGGGCTTTGCCGGAAGGTGAAAAGGGAGAGATTGTCATTATCGGAGATACAGTCAGCACCGGATATTACGGGCGGGCGGATCTGACAGAAAAATCCTTCTTCTGCTGCGATGGCGTGCGGGGGTATCATACCGGAGATAAGGGGTATCTGCAGGCTGGGCTGCTTTATTACTGCGGCCGGTTCGATCTGCAGATCAAGCTGCACGGCTACCGTATTGAGTTGGAGGATATTGAAAATAATATCACCCGGCTGCCGCAGGTAGAGCAGGCGGCAGTTGTGCCGAATTATCGGCGGGGAAAGGTTTCGAGCCTGACGGCGTACATAGTAAAATATGCAGATGTTCCGAGTGCGGTGCCAGGAGATGAGAAATGCGCGGATGACCAAAGTGCGGCTCCGGAAGGCGGAGGGTATGCGGATAAAGCAGATGAGGCATCAGAAGCGGCAGACATCCGGGCTGCATTAAAACAGTTCCTGCCGGACTACATGATCCCGAAAAAGCTCGTCTTTCTTGATAAAATGCCCATGACAAACAATGGAAAGGTGAACCGTAAGCTGCTGGCAGAGGGGATGTTTTACATCCGGAATCTGAAAAAAAACGATCAGAACAGTGCGGAGGGAAGTACTGATGAGTTATTATGAGGGCCTTCCGTTTTTCCTGTGCCTGGCAGCTGTGCTTTTGGGTGCCGCAGTTCTGGGATGGCTGGAAAAACCGCTTAGATGGTACAGCCTTGCTGCTTCTCTGTTTTTTGCGGCAGCGGTATTTTATGATGCGCCTGCTGAACTGATTTATTTCCTGGTATTTTATGGCTGGTCGATGGTTCTTATTATGGGATATGCAAAAATCCGCAGCCGCCAGGGACGGAAAGCGGGGCTCTACCATGCGGCGGTGCTGTTGTCTCTGATTCCGCTTGTACTATGCAAGGTAACGCCGCTGTTCCACAGGAACGTGTTTGGCTTTGTGGGGATCTCTTATCTGACATTCCGGGTTGTTCAGATGCTGATCGAACTGTATGACGGTGTTATAAAGGAGGTGTCTTTTGGGGAGACAACGGCCTTTCTTGTATTTTTCCCAAGCTTCAGCTCCGGGCCGATCGACCGCAGCAGGAGATTCCGGAAGGATTATCTTAGTACGCGTTCCAGAGAGGAATACATGGATCTGTGTGGGCGCGGATTGTGGAAGCTGCTGCTTGGGGCTGTGTATAAGATGGTGCTTGCGGCTGCCGCCTACAAGGTGATGGGATATCTGGAAACAGGGACTGTGTGGTATCATTGGGTCGGCTATGCGTATGCGTACGGAATGTATCTGTTCTTTGATTTCGCGGGGTATTCTCTGATGGCGGTTGGAACCTCCTATGTGTTGGGCGTAGAGCTGCCGGATAATTTCAGGCTGCCCTTTGTCAGTAAGGATATCCGGGAATTCTGGGACAGATGGCATATTTCGTTGTCGCACTGGTTTCGCGATTTTGTGTTTACGCGGTTCATCATGTACAGCTCGAAGAAAAAATGGTTTGGCAGCAGGTTGCAGCGGGCGTGCGCCGGTTTCTTCGTAAATATGGGAATCATGGGACTGTGGCACGGGCTGAGCCTGTCGTATATTCTGTACGGATTGTATCACGGGGCGTTGCTGGCGGTCACGGAGGTATACCAGAAGAAATCGGCTTTTTATAAAAAGAATAAAAATGAAAAATGGTATCAGGTGATTTCCTGGGCGATCACGATGCAGCTTGTCATGTTTGGATTTTTTCTGTTCTCAGGAAAGCTGTTATCATTGCTTAAATAATTGATAACAAAGAGCCGCGGCAGGTTATTATGCCGGCAGAACTATCATTAGTATATAGAATAAAAAAGGAGATACGTAAGATGCGGGAAGAAGTATTGGAATTATTGGCAGAGATATGTGAGGACGACGCAGTAAGGCGGGAGCCCGATATGGAATTGTTTGAGTCAGGACTGATGGATTCTCTGGGTTTTGCGGAGTTCCTTGTTGGATTGGAGGAGCAGTTCGGAATCGTAATTTCCCCATCAGAGGTGGAGCGCAGTGATATTGATACGCCGGAAAAGATTCTTGAGCTGGTAGAGGCGAGGAGACATAATTGAAGCGTGTAAAAGCATTTTTGACAGCACTTTTTCTGTTTGCGGTGACGGTTGCCGGATGCCACGTATATATTCAGGGCCGCGTATCGGTGAACAATCCGGAGTTTTCCATATGGCCAGAGGAAGAAAAAGGAAAATCTCTGGCCGGGCTGACGGAAAATATGAATGAAGAAAGCTTTCCGGTCTTTGGTTCCTCTGAATTCCAGCACGGCACAGAGACTATTTACCATCCGATGAGCATATTCTCGCAAAGCCGTTTTAATCCGATGCTGATCGGAGCCGGGTATTATCAGTCGCTGAGCCATGCGGTGACGCTGGCGGCGATAGAGGGTTCTATGGAGCAGCGAAAGGCGGTATTGATATTATCTCCGCAGTGGTTCCGCAAAACAGGGGTAGTAAACCAGGCGTATGCGTCCCGTTTTTCGGAAACGTTGTATGCCGGCATGCTGACCAACGATAAGCTGAGTGATGAGACGAAACAATATATTTCGAAGCGCACTCATATGCTCCTGCAGGACATTGACGAGAAGACTCTGGAGCATGTAGATCTGCATGAAAAGGTACTGTGGAAAAAAGCGGGAAACGCGATTGAGACGGCGCAGGAAGAACTCTGGAACCGTTTTTTGCATGAAAAAGAGCTTTTTTCCATGAGCACCCTGCAGAATGCAGCGGGAATCAGGCAGGGAAACGGGCTGCCTGCAGAGTCACAGGAACCGGATTGGGATGTGTTGCTGCTGCAGGCACAGGAGGATGGCGAACGGGAAAATCAGAATGAGTTTTTTATCAATGACAGCAGCTACAGGCGACTGGAGCCGTACCTGGAGCAGAAAAAGGACATGAACAAGGATGCGGTAAACGGCTACCAGAAATCACCGGAATACGATGACCTTCGCTGCTTTCTGCAGGTATGCAGGGAGCTTGAGATCACGCCAATGCTTGTTCTTATACCGGTGAATGGATATTACTATGATTTTACGGGCTTTCCGAAGACGGCCAGAGAGGGATATTATGAAAAGATCCGCGCAATGGCAAATGAGTACGGCGTACAGGTTGCGGATTTCTCTGACCAGGAATATACAAAATACTTCTTTGAAGACAGAGTGCATATTGGAAAGAAAGGTTGGGTGATGGTCTGTGAAAGCCTTTATCGGTTCTATCAGGAGGATTAAAGAGCATCCGCGGGTGATGTTCGCGTGCCACGTCGCCGGATTTTACATCCTGATGATGATACTGTATCTGTATTTTATGCTGGCCAATCTGTCCAGCGCCCCCAAATTCGTGTATACACAATTTTGAAAGCTACGAGCCGCATAAACAGAAAGAGAAACAGCCTGCCTGCTTGCAGGAAAGGCTGTTTCTCTTTCTGTTTATGGGGCGACAGCCCCAAGCGAGATGGAGCGAAGCGGAAATCGAGCTTGCGGCTCGTAGCGAAGGTAGAAGCCGCCAGCCAGCCTGCCTGCTTGCAGGAAAGGCTGTTTCTCTTTCTGTTTATGGGGCGACAGCCCCAAGCGAGATGGAGCGAAGCGGAAATCGAGCTTGCGGCTCGTAGCGAAGGTAGAAGCCGCCAGCCAGCCTGCCTGCTTGCAGGAAAGGCTGTTTCTCTTTCTGTTTATATGTTTAGCTGCTGATTTTCTCCCATCGTCCGGATGCGCCGCAGGGGAGTATCAGGCCGCTTTCAGTTACAGGCAGGCCGATCTCCTGCGATTCCACATATCCTCCGAATTTTCTCAGTTCTATTGAGATCATATAGGTGAGTACTGCTGGAGCAAGCCCGGTAGTATAAGAGTTTACCAGGAAAAACAGAGGCTCATCACTGAGCAGCATGGCTGTGAGCTGTATAAAAGGATGGATGGATTCCTCGATCTTCCAGATCTCACCCTTTGGTCCGCGGCCATAGGAAGGAGGATCCATAATGATCCCGTCATAATGGTTACCGCGGCGGATCTCGCGCTCCACAAACTTTACACAGTCATCCACCAGCCATCGGATCGGGGCTTTCGAAAGCCCCGATGCTGCGGCGTTTTCTTTTGCCCATCCGACCATTCCTTTAGAGGCATCCACATGGGTAACCGAAGCGCCGGCAGCAGCGGCGGCAAGTGTGGCGCCGCCGGTGTACGCAAAGAGGTTCAGTACTTTGACCGGCCGCCCGGCAGACCGGATCTTTTCAGAAAACCAGTCCCAGTTTGCGGCCTGTTCCGGAAAAAGCCCGGTATGTTTGAAACTGAAGGGCTTCAGATGGAAGGTCAGATCACGGTAGCGAATGCTCCACTGCTCTGGCAGATCGAAGAATTCCCATTCACCACCGCCCTTTTTGCTGCGGTGATAATGGCCGTTGCGCTTTTCCCAGCCATAATGGCGCTTTGGCGTATCCCATATAACCTGGGGGTCGGGGCGTATCAGAAGGTAGTCGCCCCAGCGTTCCAGTTTTTCTCCTTTTGAAGTGTCGATTACTTCGTAATCATCCCACTTATCCGCAATCCACATAATGCCCTCCCGCTGGCGGCAGCTTCTCTTATGTCATAGGAAACTCCGTCTCCTATGATACAGGTTCTAGTAGTTGTTTAAATGGCTCAACTGTTTTAAATAAAGTATATCCGTTGTATTCTTTACAATTTGGTTGCCATGCATCTCCAGTATCCCGTCTATTTTGCGGAGGTGGTCTCTGAATTCAGTGTTGAATTCTTTTTGTGCTACATAGAACTCCAGTGTCAGGTCGTAATTTCTGGAAACGGCATATTCGATTTTATCGAGCCGCCCGTCCATTTTATC
>CAYLPF010000089.1:0-1722 GCA_964385485.1 uncultured Lachnospiraceae bacterium
CCGACGCGTTGGAAGCCCGTCCGGAGACGTTGAATATCTTATTCCCGGGGCACTTTGTCAGCACAAACTGTATGGCTGTCAAAGCATCGTGAATACTGATATAAGAATTTTTATCCTGAGACAGTTCAATATTCATTTTCTGCCCCAACGCTGTCTTTCCGGCAAGCTCTGCCACGGGATGGTTCACCATCGGTATACACGCCCCGTAGATCAGCCCTGTACGGAGAATATTAAAGGGTACTTTTTTCTCCCGCGCCCCGGCAGCCAGCATACCTTCCATTGTCTGAAGCAGATACTGCGCGTCATAGCCCGGCGCACACGGATCTGTTTTCCCCGACTCATACTCTGAAGCCGCGAAACCGTAACCCAGCTTTCCGTACACGCGCCCGTCCGACAGCAGGAGCACCCGCCTGCACGGAATAGCAAGTACCGCATCCAGGAGCGTTTCAAAACGCTGCAGATACGTGATCGTCTCCAGTACATTCATCCGCACTTCCCGGCAGCAAATACCTGTCAGAATAATATAGTCCGCCTCTCCCGGGGCAAACTCCTGATCTGAGTAAACACGCTCCGCCCGAAGCTTTCCGCTTTCATACGCCGCGCTCATCACCCGGATACCCGCTTTTATACTGTCATTCCACGCCAAAAAGGACCATGCGACCGCCTTCTGCAGCTCTGCCTGTTCCCCCACCAGAAGCACTTTCGCCCCTTTCAGCTCAGAATCCGGAATCAGCTCAGATCGCACGGGCGCCTGTGCCCAATCCAGTTCAAATTCATTTAAATAATCCCGCAGCAACATAATTATCCATACTTTCCTGAATGTGTTAAGTCATCGAATCAAATACTGTTTATTTAATCGCTGCATTATCAGTAATCTGTTAAAGCATCGCAGCATAAATGATCGGTCAAATCACCGCAGCATAAACAGTCTGTCAAAGTATTGCGGCACAAATGATCGGTCGGATCACTGCACCAAAATTGTTTCAAGCTTCGCGGCATCAGTCACAACATACATCGGTGACAATGGCGAATGTACCTGCGTCTGCCCTTTTGCCTGCATCGGAAGATTGTATACCTCGCCCGGTGTCCCGTAAAGGAGTACCTCTACAGCGGCTTCCAGCACCGTCACCAGCGCGCCGCTCTCTGCCTGGCCTCCGCTCACTGATTTTGCATCATCACACCCCGGCCCATCATCTGCTCTGACGATCCGTACCGGCGCCCCCTCTCCTGCCATACGCCAGGCCAGATGCTCCGCCATACGCATCGCCGTGATCACCTGATCCTCCGCTGATGTGTGACAGGCGTACCCCAGCTCATGCTCCGACAGCTTATGCTCCGCTCCAAAGACTTTTCCATATACCCGATTATCTGATACGAGGACGGCGGACGCAACCTTTTTCTGTGCCAGTATTTTCAGTTCCTCCAGTAATCCGCTCAGCTCGGAGCTTTGTCCCATGCCAGCAAAAAGAAATACGTAATCATTTTCCCCGGCTTCCGCCAGGTCATCCGATACCTCGAAGGCTTCCCCCATCCGGCTGCTCTTATATCTCAGACTTTGCCAGAAGCTTTCCTTCTGATGGTTAGAAATACCAGCCAGTATGACCCTTTTCCCCGAAAGCTTATCCCACAGGATCTCGGACGGATCCAGATGCTTTTCCCGTTCCATTTTGTTCCTCACTTTGCTTTACTTGCGGCCTGCGCTGTCACCCGCCGATTTTGCAC
>CAYLPF010000089.1:1822-6087 GCA_964385485.1 uncultured Lachnospiraceae bacterium
GCGGCCTGCGCTGTCACCCGCCGATTTTGCACGGCTCATTGCCATCGCGCATGGATTTTATCAGGAGTTCGAACATTTGGGGCAGATCTACCTTCGCGGTCCAGCCCAGCGCATTCAGCTTCTCTGAATTTACCAGCATCCTGGAAGTCGGCGCATAGCCGAATTTGTTTGCATCCTCCGGAATATCAAATATCAGCTTCGAGCCGCTCCGGGGATACTCCCGGATCAGCATTTCCGCCATCTCACGGATCGTACAGAAGGTTCTCTGATTCGAAATATTATATGCCTCTCCGTCTGTTCCACGCAGAAGTACGGTCAGAAGGCCAAGCACAGCATCCGTCGTATAGCAATAACAATGTGCCTTGCTGCCGTCCGTATGAAGCACAATATCCTGCCCGCTCATGATACTCCGGGCAAACTGCGCAAACACTCTGTTTTCATTTTTTGCGATTCCTGCGCCGAAGGTCTGGGCCAGGCGGGCTGTTTTTACCGGCACGTGATATTCATGTGCATACGCACCGCATAATCCCTCCGCCATCCGCTTCCCCTCAGAATAACTGCTGCGCACCTGGAGCGGATCAATATAACCGTAATCCGTCTCTCTGACATTGTAATGCTCCGCATCCACCACGCCGTATGCTTCCATAGAAGAAAGATACACCATACTGTCCACTTTTTTCTCTTTTGCCAGCTCCAGAAGATTCTCCGTGCCTTTCAACGTTGTCAGTATTGTCTCCACCGGATGATCTACAAAATCTTTGGAGGTCGTAACGCTGGCTGTGTGGAAGATATAATCCACAGACTCATCCAGACAGATCGGCTTTGTAACGTCTCCCGTCACAATTTTCAGCCCGTCGCTCAGATATTCCTTAAAAAGAGCTTCCGCTTTTTCTTTATTTCTCACTAACGCAAGAACCTGCAGAGCAAGTCCGCGTTTTGCCCCGGCGCAGACAAGCCCCCGGGAAAGCAGGCTGCCGATCAGTCCCGTCGCACCCGTAATCAGAATGCTTTTCCCCCTGAGCTTCTCCCAGTCTATCTGCTCTGACGCAGCTATATTCTCGATATCCTTCTGTAAGATTTCATTATTTTCCCAGATTCTGTCAGTCATGCCTCACCTTTCCGCGCCCTGATTTCGTTTCATCACGCTTTATCCGTCTGCTTTTTTCTGTAACGGTTCATTTTCGCAGCCAGCCGGTCCGTAAGCCCGAATCCAAATGCCTGCTCATTTTCTTTGTACTGAAGCAGCGCCCGGAACATGTATACATCCTCCGGTGTCGTTACCTTAATATTCCCGCGGTTTCCGATGACGATATGCGGCTGGCGTCCCAGTGCACGGTAGATCGTACAGGCGTCCACCATATTCTCATATCTGTTTTCCGTAGCGCGGATAGATTCGTGTGCCTCGATAATATCCTTCAGGTAAAAGCTCTGAGGCGCCTGCGCCGTATAGCTCTCCTTCCGAAGCGGAAGGTCGTCCACCGTCTTTCCGTCCCTGCTTATCAGAACCGTCTCAAAGCAGAGCGTGGAAGTGATCGCGCTTCCGTATTTTTCAACACTCTCGATGTTGTCACTGATGACCCCATACTCCACAAAAGGACGTACCCCATCATGGATCAGGACAACAGAATCTCCCGGATTCTCCTCCTGCGCCTTCTTCAGCGCATTGAAAATAGAATCCTGAGCAGTTTCTCCGCCCGGAACGATCGCTGCCATCTTATCGATCCTGTAATCCAGAACGAGCTGCTGCGTATAGCGGATATAATCCTGGCTCATGGCCAGATATATCTTATCGATCTCCTCATGCTCCTGGAAAAGCTGCAGTGTGTGGATCAGGATTGGTTTTCCGTTTATTTCCAGAAACTGTTTCGGTACGCCGGCGCCCATGCGCACGCCGCTTCCTCCCGCAAAAATGATTGCAATATTCATTCGTTCCTCCGTTCCGGCAGAAATGCTGCCGTGTGTTTTCCACTTATAATTATATGCTGCCTGTCAGTAATCCCGGACGCCGGGAAGCGCTCCGCAGGGCTCCTCTGTTCCGAACCGCTGCGCATGGAAATTCAGTCAGGCAAAATGCACAAGTGATTTTGCGGCAGTTCCTTACTGTCCAAGGCCAACCATATCCAGAATGCGCTGCGAGGAATGTCCATCACATGCGCCTGTATACAATTCTTTCCACTCTTTGAGCGCTGCCATCTGTCCTTTCGTTTTCTCGTCAATATCCTTCACTTCCTGGATCAACTGCCCTGCATTTTCCGTGATCGGGAACGGCATGGCTGCATAATCGATATAAAATCCTCTGCCATCCTTATATTCCTTCAGATCCGGCGCGAACAGTACGAGAGGCTTCTCGTAGATCAGGTAATCAAACATCACAGAAGAATAATCCGTGATCAGCACGTCCGCCACACACAGCAGCTCCTCCGTGGGAATCTGACAGTTTGAGACCTGCCCGTGCGCGTCAATATGCGGATGCGCCTTTATGATAAAGTACCACTCCGGCTCCAGCGCTCTTGCCGCCTCCTGCACCGCTTCCAGGCCGCACAGGACAGGATGCGCCGCATTTCCACGGAAGGTCGGCGCCCACAGCGCGATCTTTTTTCCTCCGGCATCGGGATACTGCTCATAAAACGCTTCCCGGCACCGGTTATTCCAGCCTTCATCAAAATAGTAATCCGTGCGGCAAACTCCCGTAGCCCGGATCCTTTCCTGCGGAATGCGCAGCGCCCTTGCATGCACCGGTACACAGATTTCAGCACTCAGCGTCAGATACGTATAATTTCCAAACATATTTCCCCTGTAATTCGCCGGGATATCGTCTCCGGCATCATACGCGATCTTCTTCATCAAGCCGCAGGAATGCCATAGCTGTATCACCGTCGTCTCCGGACGCTTTTTGCAGGACGCCACGGGAAGGTAATAATCACAGATGAATACGTACCCTGCAGCGGCGTACTGCTTCATGAACCTTATCAGGTATTTCACCATCCGGCCATATGGCATTTTGGAAAAATCCTGAGTGAAAACCTGTACCGTCAGCTTTCGCGTGGCCTGTGCTCCGTCTCCCGCCTGCGCTATGCTTTTCCTCGCCTGCGCTCCGTCTCCCGCCCGCGTCATACTTTTCCCGACCTGCGATCCGCCTCCCACCTGCGTCATACTCTGCCAGCCCCGTACGTCTTCTCCCGCCCGCCGCATTACCTCTTCATACATCCGCCGCATGGAGAACGGAATCGCATCATGATGCGCATCCGCAAAGAGTACCAGATCCGGCTGGATGGGCTTTCGCGCATACCATGCGTACACCAGCGGCAGAAATACATTCTGCAAAAACATTTTCACATACTGTCTGATACGAAACATGCCAGCCCATCCTTTCGTTAAGCGTCCAGTACACAACAGGGAAAACCTGGCAGGGCTGCCTCAAAGCCTACCGCCGTGCCTCCTGGTACGCTCTGGCATCCTCATAGATCCTCCGGCAGCTCTCCTGGTCATTATACGCAAAAAAACTATCCTGCCTTGCCCGGTAAAAGGGCTTCAGAGCACAGCCCTGCTCCATATAGCCGCACAAAAGCTCCACCAGCGTTTCCTTCTGTGTACAGATCTCACCAAACCCCTGCGTTTCATAGTCAAAGCCGCCGCCCGTATAATGAGGAGGAAGCTCCGGCGGATGGTAATACACCACCGGCTTGCGCATATACGCAAAATCGAACTGCACCCCGGAATAATCCGTCACCATCAGGCTGGACTGTGTGAGAACCGTTTCGTAATCTGTCTCCAGCGACGACAGCAGTTCGATTCCCTCATGCGCCGTAAAATCCTTTTTCTGTGCACTGATGACAGGATGCAGAAGATAAATGATCCGGTAACCGGTTTTCCCTGCTGTCTTCAAAAGCTTTTCGTCAGATAAGAGCTCCTCATATATGCGAAAATACTGTGTATTTTTAAATTCCGGATTATAGGGTCTCGCCGACCCCATCACGGAACTCATCGCAATGTAGGATCGCCAGGTCGGCGTGATCAGGATCTGATGCCTGTCATCATTCACAAGTCCATCGTACCGCGGTATCCCTGTCAGCCGAAGTACGTCTTCCCCATAATCATACTCCGGCCGGGAAAGGTTTTCAATCTCGCACCGGGAAGCACAGTAATACCGCTTGTTATTATTAACGGTACGGTTGGAATCCGCCTCCAGATTCTGCACGGAAAGGCCGTGCTGAATGCATGTATTGACGGCGCGGAGGCGATCCTGGATAAAACGGATCTCCCAG
>CAYLPF010000090.1:0-1992 GCA_964385485.1 uncultured Lachnospiraceae bacterium
AAATGTTTGACTTAGTAAAATCATTTTGGTATAATTTTGATAACGGTTTGCAAGGCACAGGAAAAAGCTGCCGTACAATTTCATATGTCGGTTGAAGGATCCGGGAGAGACCGCCGGGGCAGGGGCGGCGCCGAAGGGGAAGTCGCGATAAACTCTCAGGCAAAAGGACCAGATCTGGACGGCACTCTGGAAAGATGAAGGCGCACCCAAGAAGCAATCCTTCCGATGGAGGGAGAATCTTTCAGGTAGAAAGACAGAGACGCAGGAATGTACAGTATGGAGTCCATACAGTACTTTGTTCCTGCGTTCTTTTTTATGCGCAGGGCCGCGAAAGGAATTTAGCTGCTGAAGCAGCACGCGGCCCGCGCTTGCGGATAGGAGCCGATAGCCCCTATCCGATTTATGTGCAGAGCCGCGAAAGGAATGTAGCTGAGGTAATGAAAAGAAAGGAGGAATTATATGGAACGGAAAACACCACTCTATGAAGAACATGTGAGGTATCACGGCAAGATCGTCCCCTTTGCGGGATATCTGCTGCCGGTACAGTACGGAACCGGCGTCATTGCGGAGCATATGGCAGTACGGACTGCCTGCGGACTGTTCGATGTGTCTCACATGGGGGAGATCACCTGCATTGGAAAGGATGCGGTGAAGAATCTGAATCATCTGCTGACAAACGATTACACGGCGATGTATGACGGACAGGCAAGGTACAGCCCGATGTGCAATGAAAACGGAGGCGTTGTGGATGACCTGATCGTCTACAAGGTGCGTGACGATCACTATTTTATCGTTGTGAATGCGGCGAATAAGGACAAGGATTTTGAATGGATGGAAGCACATGCTTTCGGGGATGCCGTGTTCACAGATATTTCGGATAAGGTGGCGCAGATCGCACTGCAGGGGCCGAAGGCAGAGAAGATTCTGAGAAAACTGGTGACGGAAGAGGATATTCCGAAGAAGTATTATAGCTGCTTGTTTCATCGGAAGATCGCAGGGATGGACTGTATCATTTCCAGGACAGGGTATACCGGCGAGGATGGATTTGAGTTTTATCTGGCATCAGAGGAGGCTTCAAAGCTGTGGAACCTTCTGCTGGAGACAGGAAAGGAAGACGGCCTGATCCCATGCGGGCTCGGCGCACGGGATACGCTTCGTCTGGAGGCGGCCATGCCGCTTTACGGTCATGAGATGAACGATGAGATCACGCCCCTCGAGGCCGGACTTGGAATTTTTGTCAAGATGGGAAAAGAGGAGTTTATCGGAAAGACGGCTCTTGAAGAAAAAGGTGCGCCGGGACAAAAGCGTGTCGGCCTTAAGGTAACGGGCAGAGGGATCATCCGGGAACACAGTGATGTGTATGACGGAGGAAAAAAGATTGGCGTGACGACATCCGGAACGCATTGTCCGTATCTGAAAGCTCCTGCAGCTATGGCTCTGCTTGAGACCGGATATACGTCGCCCGGTACATCGGTGGAAGTCGATGTGAGAGGCCGGAGGGTTGCGGCGGAGGTTGTGAAGCTGCCGTTTTACCAGAGGGCAAGGTAAGGATTTCGGGAGTACAAAGTATGGTGCATAAATAAAATCAATAAATAACAAACCAGGAGGTATTACTATGAATCATCCAACAGAATTAAAGTACAGCAAATCCCACGAGTGGGTAAAATTTCTTGACGACGGGACAGCCCTGATCGGCCTGACGGATTATGCGCAGGACGCGTTGGGAGATCTTGTGTTCGTCAATCTTCCGGAGACTGGGGATGAGGTGACTGCCGGGGAAGCGTTCGCGGATGTAGAGTCTGTGAAAGCAGTATCCGATGTGTTTTCACCTGTGAGCGGCACGGTGGCAGAGATCAATGAAGAGCTGCTGGACGCTCCGGAGAAGATGAACGAGGATCCGTACGGTGCGTGGCTGATCAAGGTAGAGAATATTACGGGCAGAGAAGAGCTGCTGGATGCGGAAGCGTATATCAGCTTTTATGAGAGTGAAGC
>CAYLPF010000090.1:2092-6046 GCA_964385485.1 uncultured Lachnospiraceae bacterium
GCAGACGCATAGTGTAAAGCGGGCACATCAGGCCTGCTGACAGGAACTGGGAAAGGATACAGAGAGGAGGTACGATATGGGAACATATTTGCCGAACACGAAGCAGGTGCAGCAGGAGATGCTGCAGGAAATCGGTGCAGGCAGCTTTGACGCGCTTTTTGCGCATATCCCGGAGGAGGTCAGGCTGAAGGAGCTGAACCTCCCGTCGGGGCTCAGCGAAATGGAAGCCTTTGACAAAATGGAGACTATCTCGGAGAAGAACAGGCGATTCAAACACATTTTCAGGGGAGCGGGCGCTTACAATCATTATATCCCGGCGATCGTGGGAAGTGTTACAGGAAAAGAGGAGTTTGTGACTGCGTATACGCCGTATCAGGCGGAGATCAGCCAGGGTATTCTGCAGTCGATTTTCGAATATCAGACGATGATCTGTGAGCTGACCGGTATGGATACCAGCAATGCCTCTGTCTATGACGGGGCGACGGCTGCCGCTGAAGCGGTGGCTATGTGCAGGGATCGGAAGAGAGAAGTGGCTTACGTTTCCGCCACGGCAAATCCCCAGGTCATCGAGGTGATCAGGACGTACTGCTATGCCAGCAATACACGGGTCGAGCTGATCCCGGAGAGAGACGGCGTCACGGATATGGATGCGCTGAAGGAAGCTCTGGATGGGACGAGCGCGTGCTTTTATCTGCAGCAGCCGAATTTTTACGGCATTATGGAGGATGCGGATGCTCTCGGGGCTGTTGTCCATGAGGCCGGAGCCAAATTCATTATGGGCTGCAATCCGATCGCACTGGCAGTCATGAAAACACCGGCGGAGTGCGGCGCGGATGTCGCCGTGGGCGAGGGCCAGCCGCTGGGACTTCCGATGGCTTTTGGCGGACCGTACCTTGGGTTTATGACGGCGACAGCAAAGATGGCAAGGAAGCTTCCGGGACGTATCGTCGGAGAGACGGTGGACCGGGACGGAAAGCGGGCGTATGTGCTGACGCTGCAGGCAAGAGAGCAGCATATCCGGCGCGAAAAGGCCAGCAGCAACATCTGTTCAAACCAGGCGCTCTGTGCGCTGACTGCGGCAGTATATCTCTCGGCTATGGGAGAAGAAGGCATGAAACAGGCAGCCTCCCTGTGCATCTCAAAGGCGCATTATCTGGCGGAAGAGCTTCAGAAAGCCGGACTTGGGATGAAATACAGCCGTCCGTATTTTCATGAGTTTGTGACGGTTTCGGAGGGCAAGGCGAAGGAGATCCTGGATGCGCTGGAGCAGCAGGGCATTCTGGGCGGGCTGATGCTGAATGAAAATGAGATCCTGTGGTGTGCTACGGAGAAGAATACAAAATCTGAAATAGACACTGCGGCGGGAATCGTAAAGGAGGTGTGCGGCGCATGAAGCTGATATTTGAGAGAGGAAGAGAAGGACAGCACTGTACGCTGCTTCCGGCTCTGGATGTTCCGGCAGTGGAGCTGGATGCTCCGAAGAGAGAACGGCCGCTTCATCTGCCGCATGTCTCAGAAAATGAGCTGAGCAGGCATTATACGGAGCTGGCAGGCCAGGTACACGGCGTGAACAATGGATTTTATCCGCTGGGCTCCTGTACGATGAAATACAATCCAAAGGTAAATGAAAAAGCAGCTTCCCTTCCGGGCTTTACGGATATCCACCCGCTTCAGCCGGAGCATACGGTACAGGGATGCACGGAAGTACTGGAAAAGCTGGAGGAAATGCTCTGTGAGATCACGGGAATGGATGCGATGACAATGCAGCCGGCAGCCGGAGCGCACGGAGAATTTACAGGACTTTTACTGATCAAGTCCTATCATGACAGCCGGAAGGATACGAAGCGGAAAAAGATTATTGTACCGGACTCCGCCCACGGGACAAATCCGGCCAGTGCGGCGATGATGGGATATGAGGTAGTCAGCATTCCGTCCAGCGCGGACGGCTGCGTAGATCTGGACGCACTGCGGGCTGCAGTCGGAGAAGACACGGCCGGGCTGATGCTGACAAATCCGAACACAGTCGGCCTTTTTGATAAAAATATCCTGGAAATCACCTCGATCGTTCATGAGGCGGGAGGACTTGCGTATTATGACGGCGCGAACCTGAACGCAGTGATGGGGATCGTACGGCCCGGAGATATGGGATTTGACGTGGTGCATCTGAACCTGCACAAGACATTCTCCACGCCGCACGGCGGAGGCGGACCGGGAAGCGGCCCGGTGGGCTGCAAGTCATTCCTGAAGGAATTTCTGCCGGGCGGCTCATGCAGCGTCGGAAGAGTGAAATCCTTCTATGGCAATTTCCTTGTGGTGGTACGCGCGCTGACGTATGTGCTGACACTTGGGAAGGAAGGCATTCCGGAAGCGGCTGAAAATGCGGTGCTGAACGCCAATTATATGATGCACAAGCTGAAGGATATTTATCCCATGGCGTACGATGAGACGTGTATGCACGAATTTGTAATGACGCTGGAAAAGATGAAGCATGAGATCGATGTGTCCGCGATGGATATCGCGAAGGCTTTGCTGGATTACGGCATTCATCCGCCAACCATGTATTTCCCGCTGATCGTCCATGAGGCGCTGATGGTCGAGCCGACAGAGACGGAGAGCAGGGAGACGCTGGATGAGGTGATCCATGTATTCCGGGAGATTTATGAAAAGGCAAAGGAAAATCCGCAGGCAATGCATGAGGCTCCGGCAAACACTTATGTGAGAAGGCCGGACGAGGTGCGGGCCGCCAGAAAGCCGGTGCTCCGATACAGCTTTCCGGAGTCATAGGGCAGCGCCGCGGCGCCAGGGCAGCCTGTTTCAGAAATGGGATGGTACTGGAGGAATGGCAGAATGATCACGAAACTCAGCACCTATATAACGGACAGCACAGATCCATACAAAAATCTGGCGATGGAAGAATATCTGACGCTGCACACAGAACCGGGAGAGTGTATTCTGTTTCTGTGGCAGAACCGGCATACGGTGGTCATCGGGAAGAACCAGAATTGCTGGAAGGAGTGTAAGATCAATGATCTGGAGGGAGACGGCGGTCATCTGGTACGCCGCCTTTCGGGAGGCGGCGCGGTCTTTCATGATCTGGGGAATCTGAATTTTACCTTCTGTGTCCGGCACGAAGATTACGATGTGGACCGTCAGCTGGAGGTGATCCTGCAGGCAGTCAGGACGCTCGGGATAGAGGCTGAAAAGACGGGGCGGAATGACATCACGGTACAGGGCCGGAAGTTTTCCGGAAACGCGTTTTACAGGACGCGGGATTTCTGCTATCACCATGGAACGCTTCTGGTGGATGTTGATAAAGAAAATATGTCGAAATACCTGAATGTATCGAGGGAAAAGCTTCAGTCAAAGAGCGTCCGGTCTGTCCGGTCGAGGACTGTGAATCTGAAGGAGCTGAATCCGGAAATTACGGTAGCTTTGCTTGGGGAAAAGATGGTTCAGGCGTTTGAAGCGGTATACGGATATCCCTCCGGCCCGCTTCCGGACAGCCGCCTGGACTGGCAGGAGATCAGCACGTATGAAAAAACATTTTCCTCCTGGGAATGGAAATACGGCAGGAAGCTGCCTTTCCGGTACAGCATGGAGAGAAGGTTTCCCTGGGGAGACATTGAGCTCCAGTTTCAGGTAGACGGCGGAGTGGTGCAGGCGGTGAACGCGTTTTCTGATGGAATGGACCAGGCGTTTATCAGTGCGCTGCCGGAGGCCTGGAAGGGCTGCAGATATGAGAGACAGTCATTGAGCCGGGCGATGGATGAAATCGCGGCGGATTCGCCGTTAGGGCAGCAGATGAAAGAAGATATCGGGCAGCTTTTCAGTGAATACATTTAAAAAATGCCATTAAATCAGGCGGTCTGGTTCAGGAATATTTCAGAGTGGACGCTCCTGCAGGTCCTTCTCTGAGATATTTCTGAACCAGACCGCCATTTACAAAATGACGCA
>CAYLPF010000091.1:0-5981 GCA_964385485.1 uncultured Lachnospiraceae bacterium
GGGTATTAGCTGCGGCGGAGCAGGAACCGTGCGGCGGCGCCTTTACTTTTTCCCCGCAGGCGGCTTTGGCAGAGAATCTATCATTTTTTCAATGATCTCTTTTTTCAGATAGATATCAAAACTGAGCATACATATGAAGGAAAAAATCTGCATAGCCTCGCGGTTCTCACTGGGGCAGTCCTTAAATGAATTTGCCGCGGAATGATAATTCTCCATGACATCGCGGATGGATCCGCTGATCTGCTCCTTGCCCAGTGTGTAGATTTCAGAATAAATATCCTGGAGATTGTAGTCCAGGCCGGAATCAAAAAAGTGATCCGTAATAGGCTTTAAGATCGTCTGAATGTCCGACAGCGGCAGAAATCCCTTGAAATAATAGATGAAAATAAGAACCAGCATATGCTCCTTCGTGTAACGCTTTTTTTCGGGCGGCGGAAGAAGCTTGTTCTTTGTGTAGTTATTGATCATGGTCTTTGTGAGGATCTTGTCGTTTTCATAACGTTTTGAACTTTTTAAATGCTCGTCCATGAAATGGGTCACCTGATCCATATATAAATCAATGTCCGGGATATCAGAAAGCCGTATGTGGTCGGTATTTGCCATTTGATCCAGAATGTCAGAAAGTATTTTTGTGTATTCTTGCTTCATGAAGTTACCTCACTGCCGGATGTGTTTCTTCCATTAAATAGACTCGGGAAAATACCGGCATTTTTCCTGTTAAGCTATGAGCGCCTGAGGCCGCGGATCTGCTCGCTGCGTTCAAAGTTCAAAGCTGCAAAGCGGCTTCTCATAGCTTACATTATATATTTTTTGAAATAAGATGACAAGTGCAAGCTCTAAAAAGTTTCCGCCGGTAGATTGCGATTGCTGAATTTATAATTGTAATTTACACGGAAATTAGCTATACTTATGAGGTATTTTATTGCTTCGCAATGTGCATCTGCGCGGCAAAAATGTGTGCTATGACAGATGAATGAGCGAAAACATAAATTCAGTTTTGACAGAATAGCGGGGAGGCAATATGCGCTGGAATAAATTTACTTTAAAGACGAGAACAGAGGCAGAAGATATCGTGATCTCTTCTCTGGCGGATGCGGGGGTAGAGGGCGTGGAGATTGAGGACAAGGTACCGCTCTCCGAGTCAGACAAGCAGCAGATGTTTGTGGACATCCTTCCGGATTGCCCGGAGGATGACGGCATCGCGTATCTGAGCTTTTATCTGGAGGAGGATGCGGATAAGGATGCGATCCTGACCCGTGTAAGGGAAGAGCTGGAGGATCTGAGGAACTTTCTGGACATCGGAGAGGGGACGATCACGGAGAGCCAGACGGAGGATAAGGACTGGATCAACAACTGGAAGGAGTATTTCCATCAGTTTTATGTAGATGACATCCTGATCATTCCGTCCTGGGAGGAAGTGAAGGCTGAGGATGCGGATAAGATGATCATTCACATTGACCCCGGCACTGCCTTTGGAACGGGAATGCATGAGACAACGCAGCTCTGTATGCGTCAGCTGAAGAAATATGTGACGCCTGAGACGGAAATACTGGACGTGGGTACGGGCAGCGGGATCCTGTCCATCGTGGCGCTGAAGCTCGGCGCGAAGCATGCGGTGGGTACTGACCTTGATCCCTGTGCGATCACTGCAGCAAAGGAAAACCTGGAAGTAAATGGTATCCAGGAGGGTGCGATGGATGTCATGATCGGAAATATCATTGACGATAAATCCGTGCAGGATACGGTGGGATACGAGAAGTACGATATCGTAGCTGCAAACATTCTGGCGGAGGTACTGGTGCCGCTGACTCCGGTGATCGTGAAGCAGCTGAAGCATGGCGGCATTTATATTACATCGGGAATTATCGATGAGAAGGAAGAGACCGTGGTGGAAGCAGTGAAGTCTGCCGGGCTTGAGGTCGTGGAAGTGACGCACCAGAATGACTGGGTATCGGTGACGGCCCGGAAGCGCTGATATGGCTGTATCAGTATGTCAACTGTCTGACAGGACAGTCTTGCAGGGCAGATTTGACCGGTATGCTATACTATACCGGATCAGCGGCAGGGGGAGCGCAGAGTATGTATCATTTTTTTGTGGCGCCGGAGCAGATCGGTGAAAAAGAAATCCGGATAGTGGGCAGTGATGTCAATCACATCCGGAATGTCCTTCGGATGAACCCGGGCGAACAGATCACCGTCAGCAGCGGGGAAGGGAAAAAGGAATATCGCTGTGAGATTTCCCGGATAGAGGAGGATCACGTCACAGCAAAGATCATGTGGGCACAGGATGCGGATACAGAGCTTCCGTCGAAAATCTGCCTGTTCCAGGGTCTTCCGAAGTCGGATAAGATGGAACTGATCATCCAGAAGGCAGTAGAGCTTGGCGTATATGAAATCGTGCCGATGGCGACGAAGCGGGCCGTCGTAAAGCTGGACGCGAAGAAGGCGCAGGCGAAGGTGAAACGGTGGAACGCAATTTCCGAGAGCGCGGCAAAGCAGTCAAAGCGCATGATCGTGCCGGAGATAAAGCCGGTGATGACTTTTGGGGAGGCTGTGGCATATGCCGGAAGGTATGACAAAAAGCTGATCCCATATGAGCTTGCGGAGGGCATGGAGAAGACGCGGGAGATATTCGCGGAGATCTGTCCGGGAAATTCCGTGGCTGTTTTTATCGGTCCGGAGGGCGGCTTTGACGAGGCGGAGATAGAGGAAGCAGGGAAGGCGGGGATTTTGCCGATCACCCTCGGCCGGAGGATCCTGCGCACGGAGACGGCCGGGATGACAGTGCTTTCCGTGCTGATGTTCCGGTTGGAAAACGGCAGATAAGCTGGCGGGACGGTAATGAAAAGAGAAGAAAAAATCATAGCGCATGGCTGCACCAGATAGAATAGCCGCTTTCAGCGACCTGTAGCCAGTGAAAGAGGAAACAGCCGGAAGAAAAGAACATATAAAATCAATATAAAAAAGGAGAGAAAACATGGTACATCATATTGTTATGTGGAAATTTAAAGAAGAGATCCCGGAGGAAAAGAAGCCGGAGCTGAAGGCGGCTATGGCGAAAAATCTCTGCGGCCTGGTGGGACAGGTGCCCGGGCTGCTCACAGCAGAGTTCGTGGAGGAACCGATCCCGTCCAGCACCCATGACATGGCGCTGGTGACAACGTTTGAAAAAGCGTCTGATATCGCGGTATATGCAAAGCATCCGGCGCATGTGGCAGTGGCGGATACGTTTGTGCGTCCTTTTGTCTGCAGCCGGGCGTGCCTGGATTATGAGGATCAGGCACTTTAAATTCTATGAAGCGGCACATAAGCGGCCATAACTTTCGAAGAAGGCGGCCCTGCAATCCTCTCTGTCAGTGGCTGGCTGAACGGTTACTGTTGCTCTGACATTTTTTACTTTCCGCCGACACAGGCACTTGTACGAACCGGTTTTCTGTGATAGGATAAGAATGTTGCGAAGAAGGCAGCAGAAAAATGCGGGAGGCAGAGTAGTTATAATATGGAAAGAATGACTGCATATCTGGATAATTCAGCCACGACACGGTGTACGGAAGCAGTGCGGGATGTCGTGGTGCGCACGATGATGGAGGACTACGGTAATCCATCCTCCAGGCACATGAAGGGTGTGGAAGCGGAGCGCTATCTGAGAGATGCCCGGGAGACGATTGCAAGGACGCTCAAGGTGAATGAAAAGGAAATTTATTTTACTTCAGGAGCCACGGAGTCGAATAACTGGGCGCTGATCGGAGCTGCGATGGCGAACCGCAGGGCAGGTATGCATCTGATTACGACGTCGATTGAACATCCGGCGGTGCTGATGCCTCTGCAGTATCTGGAGCAACAGGGATTTCGCGTAACGTATCTTCCTGTGGATACGAAGGGCCATATCAGCCTGCAGGATCTGGAGGATGCGATCTGTGATGATACGATCCTTGTATCAATGATGTACGTGAACAATGAAACGGGAGCGATAGAGCCGGTAGCTGAGGCTGCTAAGCTGATCAGAAGCCGCAATCCCAGGATACTTTTGCATGTAGACGCGGTACAGGCATACGGAAAGCTGGCGATTTATCCGAAGAAGCTGGGAATAGATATGCTTTCTGTCAGCGCCCACAAGATCCATGGCCCGAAGGGGGTCGGATTTCTGTATATAAATGAGCGGGTAAAGATCCATCCGCTGCTCCTGGGAGGCGGACAGCAAAAGGGCATGCGCTCCGGCACGGACAATGTGCCGGGGGCAGCGGGACTGGCTCAGGCAGCAAAAGAAGCGTATGATCATCTGGAAGAGAATACTGTCCATCTTCTGAAGCTGAAAAAGAGAATGATGGACGGACTGCAGGAGCTGTCTTTAAAGCTGGAACAATCAGAGGCTGCGAATACAGCGCCGAAAATGGGATCCGGGTGCTGCAGCCCGGTGGTGATCCACTCAGAGGAAGGGAACAAAAGCGCACCCCATATCGTAAGCGCAGCGTTTCCGGGCGTGCGCAGTGAGGTGCTTTTGCACGCGCTGGAGGAGAAGGGCATATACGTATCGGCCGGGTCAGCCTGCTCGTCGAATAAGAAGCTGCCGGTGAGCGCGGTGCTGAAGGAGCTGCACCTGCGGCCGGAGCTTCTGGAGTCTACTCTGCGTTTCAGCTTCAGCCGTTACACGACAGAGGCGGAGATCGATTACTGCCTGCAGGCGCTGGAAGAACTGCTTCCCGTGCTGCGAAGGTATGCGAGGCACTGACGCGGCGATAGCATGCAGCCGTTAAAGACAAGGCGCTCCGGAAATCACAGGGCAGCTGTTAAAGACAAGGCGCTCCGGGGCTCACTGGGCAGCCGGGAAAGACAAGACGCTCCGGGACTCACTGGGCAGTCAGGGAAATGGCGCCGCTGTATGCGGATGTCAGGAAAGGACAGAAAAGGAATCCGAAATATATGTTTAAAACATTTTTGATTAAGTATGGGGAAATAGCGATCAAAGGAAAAAACCGCCATTTGTTTGAGGATGCGCTGGTGCGCCAGATCGTCCACGCATTGCGTCCGGTGGATGGGGATTTCCATGTATACAAATCTCAGGGCCGTATTTATATTGACTGTGAATCTGAGTATGATTTCGAAGAGACAGTGGATGCGCTGAAGTGTGTGTTTGGTATTGTCGGGATCTGCCCTGTCATGAAAGCAGAGGATGAGGGGCTGGAACAGCTCGGTAATGACGTGATCGGGTTCCTGAAAAAGGCATATGATATTGATCATCAGACCTTCAAGGTGGTGACGAGACGCGCCCGCAAGAGCTATCCCATCGAATCGATGGAGGTCAACAGTGAGCTGGGCGGGCGGATCCTTGACGCGTTTCCCGGAATGCGCGTGGACGTGCATGAACCGGAGATCACGCTTCATGTGGAGATCCGCGAAAAGATCTATATTTATTCAAAGATCATTCCGGGGCCGGGCGGTATGCCTGTGGGGACCAATGGAAAGGCAATGCTGCTGCTTTCCGGCGGGATCGACAGTCCGGTAGCTGGCTATATGATCTGCAAGAGAGGCGTAAAGCTGGACGCCACGTATTTTCATGCGCCGCCGTATACGAGCGAGCGGGCAAAGCAGAAGGTGGTGGATCTGGCAAAACAGGTGGCAAAATACGCAGGGCCGATCGATCTGCATGTTGTAAATTTCACGGATATTCAGTTATATATCTATGATAAATGTCCGCATGACGAGCTGACTATCATTATGCGGCGCTATATGATGAAGATCGCAGAGCATTTTGCAAAGGAAGGCGGCTCCCTGGCGCTTATCACCGGAGAGAGCATCGGACAGGTGGCGAGCCAGACCATGCAGAGCCTTGCCGCCACGAATGAGGTCTGCACGATGCCGGTATTCCGCCCGCTGATCGGATTTGACAAGCAGGAGATCGTAGATATTGCGGAAAAAATAGATACGTATGAGACATCGATCCTTCCCTTTGAGGACTGCTGTACGATCTTTGTCGCGAAGCA
>CAYLPF010000092.1:0-5970 GCA_964385485.1 uncultured Lachnospiraceae bacterium
TGAGGAGATATGAAAAATGGCAATTGAAGTGGTAAGAGAATATTTAAAGCGGTGGGATGCGGATGCTAGGATCATAGAGTTTCCAACCTCCAGCGCGACGGTGGAGCTGGCGGCAAAGGCGGCAGGCTGTGAGCCCGCAAGGATCGCGAAGACGCTGTCATTTCTTGTAAATGACCATGCGATTCTGATCGTAGCCGCGGGAGATGTGAAGGTGGATAACGCAAAGTACAAAGCTTTGTTTCACACGAAAGCGAAGATGCTGACCGCCGATCAGGTCACGGAAATGATCGGACATGCTGTGGGCGGTGTCTGTCCGTTTGGCGTGAAGGAGGGTGTGGAGATTTATCTGGATGAGTCGCTGAAACGGTTTGAGACTGTCTTTCCGGCAGCTGGAAGCAGCAACAGCGCCATAGAGGTGACAATGGAGGAGCTTGAAACGTATTCGGGAAGCCGGAACTGGGTGGATGTCTGCAAGCTGAGATAAAAGCGAAGAAACCATGGTTTCCGGTGTGATACAGGGATAAATGGTTGTGTTTTGAGGCAAAATATTGTATGATTTGTTCAGGAAGGGAGGCGGCTGGTTATGGAGATCAATATACAGGCAGTGGTGTGGCTTGGGATCCTGGTGGTTCTTCTGGCTGTTGAGGCGGTTACGCTGGGGCTGACCACGATATGGTTTGCAGGCGGCGCTCTGGCGGCATTTGTAATGGCCGTTGCCGGGACAGATGTCCTGCCTCAGATCATTGTGTTTTGTGCCGTTTCTGTTTTCCTGCTGATCAGTACGCGTCCGGCTGCGGTCCGGTGGCTCAACAGGGATCATGTGAGAACGAATGCCGGGAGCCTGATCGGTGAAACTGCCGTTGTCACAGAGTCAATCGATAATCTGGCGAATACGGGACAGGCGCAGGTAAAGGGGCAGTACTGGACAGCCCGCGCTTTGCAGGATGATCAGAAAATAGAAACCGGAAAAACAGTAAAGATCAGAGAAATCAGCGGAGTAAAGCTGATCGTAGAGGAGGTTTGAAAATATGTCTGGAAGATCGGGAATATCTTTTAATACGTTTCTTGTGGTGATCCTTGTAATTTTACTTCTTCTGATCCTGGCAAGCTGTATTAAGATCGTGCCGCAGGCGCAGGCTTTTGTTGTGGAGCGCCTCGGGGGATACAGGGGTACATGGAATGTAGGAGTCCATTTCAAAGTCCCGTTTATCGACCGCGTTGCAAAGCGGGTAAATCTCAAGGAACAGGTTGTGGATTTTGACCCGCAGCCGGTTATCACGAAGGATAATGTGACGATGCAGATCGACACGGTGGTCTTTTTCCAGATCACGGATCCGAAGCTGTTCACATACGGGGTGGAAAATCCTATCATGGCTATTGAAAATCTGACAGCGACCACACTCAGAAATATTATCGGCGATATGGAGCTGGATCAGACGCTTACCTCCCGTGAGGTCATCAATACGACGATGCGCTCTACGCTGGATGTAGCCACAGACCCGTGGGGGATCAAGGTAAACCGTGTGGAGCTGAAGAATATTCTGCCGCCCGCCCAGATCATTGACGCGATGGAGAAGCAGATGAAGGCGGAGCGTGAACGAAGAGAAGCCATCCTGAAAGCGGAGGGCGAGAAGAAATCTTCTATCCTGGTGGCGGAAGGTAATAAACAGTCGGCAATTCTTGACGCTGAGGCTGAAAAGCAGGCGGCTATCCTCCGGGCTGAGGCTGAGAAGGAAAAGATGATCCGTGAAGCGGAAGGCGAGGCCGAGGCGATCCTGAAGGTGCAGCAGGCAAAGGCTGAGGGTATCCGTCTGATCAAAGAGGCGGCAGCCGACCAGGCAGTGCTGACCCTGAAGAGCTTTGAGACGCTGGAGAAGGTAGCCGACGGGCAGGCGACGAAGATCATCATTCCATCCGAGCTGCAGAATGTGGCCGGGATGGTTAAAGCGGTCGCGGAGGTCGCGAAGGACTGAGCCGGGCAGGACGCGGCAAAAGAAATCTGTGGCTGATACACAGCAGCACCGGCAGAGATGGCCGGACCAGATAAAAACAGCCTGTGGCTGATATAGGAAAAGACGGAGGAGAGAGAATATTATGAATTTAAAAGGCAGGAATTTCCTGACACTTAAGGATTACACACCGGAGGAGATCACATATCTTCTGGATCTGGCTGCGGATCTGAAAGCAAAAAAAAAGGCAGGAGAACTGACACCATATCTGACGGGGAAAAATATCGCGCTGATTTTTGAAAAGACAAGTACCCGTACGAGATGTTCCTTTGAGGTGGCTGCGCACGATCTGGGAATGCATGTGACGTATCTGGATCCTCAGGGCTCTCAGATCGGCAAGAAGGAGAGCATCAGGGACACAGCCCGCGTGCTGGGGCGGATGTATGACGGGATCGAATACCGCGGCTTTGGCCAGAATATCGTGGAGGAGCTGGCGGAATATGCAGGAGTTCCGGTTTGGAACGGCCTGACGAATGAATACCATCCGACACAGATGCTGGCGGATATGCTGACGATCCGGGAGCATCTTGGCGGATTGAAGGGAAAGAAGCTTGCGTATTTCGGAGATGCGCGGTACAACATGGGCAATTCGCTCATGATCGTCTGCGCAAAGCTGGGTATGCATTTTGCGGCATGTACTGCAAAGGAATATTTTCCAAATGACGCACTGGTTGCACAGTGTGAAGAATACGCGAAATCCAGCGGCGCAACGATCACGCTGACAGAGAGTATAGAGGAGGGCGCAAAGGATGCCGACGTGATTTACACGGACGTATGGGTATCCATGGGCGAACCGGATGATGTGTGGGCGGAGCGTATCAGGAAGCTGCTTCCTTATCAGGTAAATGCAAAGGTGATGTCCCTGGCAAAAGAAAGCGCCATTTTCATGCACTGCCTGCCGTCATTCCATGACCTTGATACGAAGATTGGAAAAGAAATCCATGAGAAGTTCGGCCTGGAGGCCATGGAGGTCACAGATGAAGTGTTTGAGTCCGCGCAGTCAGTGGTATTTGACGAGGCGGAGAACAGAATGCATACGATTAAGGCAGTGATCGCTGCAACGATGGGAATTTAGAATGAAAAAAGTAAAAGAGAAGGATGTCCGGATCCTGGAAGGCTTCTGCGTTGTGACAGCGATAATAGCGGGAGTTCTCTGTGCCCTGTATCTGTTTGATTTATTGCAGAATCACTGGTTCCTGAATTTTATTCTGGGGCTGGCGGTTCTGCTTCACATATCACTGACGCTTCTGTTCCTGCTTCGGAAGAAGAAGCTGTTGCTGGCTGCATCGGCAATCCTGCTGGTATTTTATATTGTCAGCCTGGTTTGTCTGAATATTTTCTGAGATAAATGCCGGTATGCAGGAGCTTTGGTTTGCGCTATAGTGATAATCTGAATTTTCACGGATGTATGACGTATGGTGGAAATATGGACCGGGAGTAATTGGAGATGAAGAAAAAGATTCTGCGGGCGCTTAGCCAGAAAGAAGGCTATGTGTCCGGCCAGGAGCTGTGTGAGGAACTTGAGGTTTCGCGCACGGCAATCTGGAAGGTGATCAATCAATTGAAGGAAGAAGGATATGAGATAGAATCCGTGCCCAGAAAAGGGTATCGGATTCTTAACCGTCCTGATACTGTTACGGCTGAGGAAGTTGAGAGCCGCATCGGGACAAAATGGGCGGGAAGGCATGTCTGTTTCCTCGAAACAGTGGATTCTACAAACAATGAAGCCAGTCGGCTTGCCGAAAACGGAGCTCCTGAAGGGACTCTTGTATTGGCGGAGGAGCAGGGAAAGGGGAAGGGCAGAAGAGGCCGTACATGGGTCACTCCTGCGAAGAGCGCGGTCGCCATGAGCCTTGTGGTAAGGCCGAAGATCCTGCCGGCCCGGGCTTCCATGGTGACGCTGGTAATGGGACTGGCAGTGGTATATGGCTGCCGGGACTGCTGCGGTGTGGATGCGGAAATCAAGTGGCCGAATGACATTGTGGTGGAGGGGAAAAAGCTCTGCGGTATCCTGACGGAGATGAGCAGTGAGATAGATTATATCAAATATCTCGTGATTGGCGCAGGCATCAATACAAATGTTGAAAACTTTCCGCCCAAACTGCAGAAGACAGCGGTATCTCTCCATCAGATCACAGGCAGCCGGCCGGATCGCGCGGCGCTGGTTGCTGCATGTATGAAGCGTTTTGAAGAATTCTATGAGAAATTTTTGCAGACACAGGACTTTTCTCTGCTGCAGGAGACATACAATAAGCTGCTGGCGGGAATCGGAGGCAAAGTGCGGGTACTGGAGCCGGACAATGAGTATGAAGGCGTGTCTGAGGGAATCAACAGGATGGGTGAGCTTCTGGTCAGAAAACAGGACGGGACTCTGGAAAAAGTGTATGCAGGGGAAGTGTCTGTGAGGGGAATCTATGGATACGTATAATATATGGCGGTATCGCGGAAATTCAGGAAGTGTCACGAAATAATTTCCAACCCACTTATTCGCAGAATTCTTACTGACGCATTCTTGCATCTGCTAACGCAGGCGGGGCGGATTTTTGGATTGTGCAATCGGTGAAACAGATTAGTGTATTGCGTAAGTTATTTTGGGACAGCTCCTTAGATAAGTGAGGGATCAATATGGCAGAAGAGACGATTGTGCTTTGCGGCGCAAACGCTTATGAGGAAAAATATTATCTGAATGAAAGATTTGGCAAACTTCCGACACAGATCCAGGAGGAGCTTCAGATCATGTGTGTGTTGTTTACCCATGATGTAGGGGGCATTTTTCTGTTGGAATTTGACGCGGACGGGAAGCTGCATTTTAAGACGGAGGCTGCGGACGGCGATTATGCGTATGACGAAATAGGCGCTGTCCTGAAGATCAAGGAGCTGCAGCGCACGAAGGAGGATCTGCTGCGTTCCCTGGAGCTTTATTATCAGATTGTGATCGCCGGAAAAAGGAATATCAGGTTATGAGAATCGGAAATGTAAATCTGGAGAATAATATCATACTGGCGCCGATGGCAGGGGTAACGGACCTGCCTTTTCGTTTGCTGTGCAGGGAACAGGGAGCGGGACTCGTCTGCACAGAGATGGTCAGCGCAAAAGCGATTTCTTTCCATAATAAAAATACGGAAGCGCTGCTTACGACTTCCCCGCAGGAGCGGCCTGTTTCATTACAGCTTTTTGGCTCTGATCCGGATATAATCAGTGAGATGGCAGCATATATTGAAGAGCGGCCTTTTGATATCCTGGATATCAATATGGGCTGTCCGGTTCCGAAGGTAGCCGGAAACGGCGAGGGCTCTGCGCTGATGCGGGATCCGCGTCTGGTGGGAGAGATCATCAGCAAAACGGTAAAAGCCATCAAAAAGCCGGTGACAGTGAAAATAAGAAAAGGCTTTACGGAACAGGATGTGAATGCGGTGGAGATTGCCAGGATCGCGGAGATGTCCGGGGCATCGGCTATCGTGGTACATGGCAGGACGAGGGAGCAGTATTACTCCGGGAAGGCGGACTGGGATATCATACGGCAGGTCAAAGAAGCTGTCCGTATTCCGGTTATCGGAAACGGGGATGTTGATTCGCCGGAGAAAGCCGCTATGATGCTGGAAAAAACGGGCTGCGACGGAATCATGATCGGCCGCGCGGCAAGGGGCAATCCGTGGCTGTTTGGGGAAATACGCACGTATCTTGAAAGCGGCGGGCTGCAGCCGCGGCCTTCCAAGGAGGAAGTAAGAGCGATGATGCTGCGCCATGCCAGAATGCAGATCGAATATAAGGGCGATTATATCGGCATCCGTGAGATGCGCAAGCATATTTCCTGGTATACGGCAGGGTACCCAGGCTCGGCGAAGCTGAGAGGGGCTATCAATCTGGTAGAAACGTATGAGGAGCTGGAGAGACTGCTGGCGGAAAGATTTTAAAACAGCTAAGAGATTTTGAAATATGGCTTAGTAACAGTTCAGCCGAC
>CAYLPF010000093.1:0-5947 GCA_964385485.1 uncultured Lachnospiraceae bacterium
CCCGGCGAATCTGCCTGGCGTCAGAGCCTTCACTGTCCCCGGCGAATCGGCCTGGCGTCAGGCTGATTCTGGCGGCCGATCACCAGGTAGGAATTTGAAAAAACCGGAAACAGCCCGTCCTTTATGATGCTGTCAAACGCCTTCGACTCATCAAAAAGCAGATATCTCTCCCGGTCAAAATTTTTTCTGTTGTCCCGAAGTTCCCCTACTTTAGGCAGATATTTATCGGAATATATGGCCATCGGCAGCTTGTAATCAGGATACGGGTAATAGAATTCCAGTTCTGTAAGCTCCGCTTCGCTGCAGAGCCGCTCCAGCTCCGGCCTTGAGAACGTGCGTACATGCACCGGCTTCGGATAGCCCTCGATCCCCTCAAAATAATTTCCTGTATGATCCTCTGTACATCCCGCAAAGTATTTCAGCCCAAGCCGGTTTTCAATGGCGATGACGATCCTTCCGCCAGGTTTTAAATGGCGTTTGATTCGTCTCAGGAAATCCACATATGGATTTTCCGAATCAATATAGCCCTGCCCGTACTCAAAAACTCCGATCAGGGTGATCCAGTCATACGTTTCTGTCAGGCTTTCTTCCACATCCTGAAAATTACCCAGAAGGATCTCTATATTATCCCGGTTCCGGTTTCTCGTGGCATTGATGGTGCTCCGCTTTTTTGACAGCTCAATGCAGGTCACCCTTTTTGCTTTGTCTGAAAGGACTCCCGTGATGGCGCCGCACCCCGGCCCTACTTCCAGCACCGTCTGTTCCTTTGTGATCGGCAGCCACTCCACAATATTCCATCTGATATGGGAGAGGTGATACAGGATCGCCCAGTCCTTCCTCTCGCCTATGACCCGGCTGAACTCCTCCTCCGGGCAGGAGGAAACGATCTCCAGCAGCTCATCTTCTATTGGGCCGTCGGAATAAAGATCCTGCCCCGGATAAAAAGTGTCGTCCAGAGCGACCTTGCCTATATATTCTCTCATCACTGTTCCTCCATACGTCATTCCCCGGCGGCAATGTCCCGGGACAGCTCCAGGCGGATGTCCCTGCGGATCCTTCCCGGAATCGTCCCGGTTCACTGCTGCCGAAGGCTCTCTCACATCATCGGCTCGTCATCCATAACCGATATCCGTGAGTCCATATCGTAAAACCCGACAGAATTCTTCGTCGCCACCACCGTTATGCTGCACACATCATACAGCCGATGGAACACAGTGAACTCCCCGCCCCGGTACCCGGTACAGCCAAGGGAGAGCAGATATTCGCCGCCCTGCAGATTCATCCTCTGCCGGAAGGTGATCACCTGTGTGTTCCCCTTTTTCTGGGGCTCCACCGGGATTTTTTCAAACATCGTATTCGTACCGGTGATCTCCGTTCCCCTCATGTCCTTGATGGTGAAGGCGTAGATCACTTCGTCGATATTCTCATGGAAATGCACCTTCATCCTGACCGCAAAGCGCTCAAACTTCTGTATCGTGTTCGTCGGTACGCCTCTGGCATCTTCTATCGTGAAATCAATGATCTCCGCTTCCTTAGCCCCATACTCAAGGACCTCGGGATTCTTCGGAAACGGACGGATAAATGTCATGCCGGACCCGGCCTTCTCCTTATCCATCTCCTGTTCTGCCTCTTCCGGCGCGTCTTCCCTTTGCACCAGTATCTGTTTATACAGATCCACGATCCTTTTCGGCTCGCCCACATCCAGGATATTTCCCTTATTCAGCAAAATGACCCGGTCGCAGTAACGGCTGATGCTGTTCAGATCGTGGCTTACAAAAACGATCGTCTTTCCCTGTCTCTTGAAATCCTCGAATTTGCGGTAGCATTTCGCCTGGAAAAACACATCGCCCACGGAAAGAGCCTCATCCACGATCAGGATATCCGGGTCTATATTTATGGCAACGGCAAAAGCCAGCCGTACGAACATACCGCTGGAATATGATTTCACCGGCTGATATATGAAATCGCCGATATCGGCGAAGGTCAGTATATCCTCCAGCTTACTGTCTATTTCTTCTTTTGTAAAACCGATCATCGTACCGTTCAGGTACACATTCTCCAGGCCGGAATACTCCATATTGAATCCGGCCCCAAGCTCCAGCAGCGCGGAGATCCTTCCGTCCACTGTCACCTGCCCCTTCGTGGGACTTACCACTCCTGTAATGATCTTGAGTACCGTGGATTTGCCGGAACCGTTCGTTCCGATGATCCCCACAGTCTCTCCTCTTCTTACATCAAAATTTACATCATTCAGGGCATAATGCTCCTGTACCTTCACCCTCATCCCCAGAGCTTCCCGGAGGCGGTCCGAAGGCCTGTTATACAGCTTGTACATCTTACTCAGGTGTTCTACCCGAATCGCAACGTCACTCATGAACCAATCCCTCACAGTACATCCGCAAAATGTACTTTCAGTTTTTTAAACAGTCTGGCGCCGAATACAAAAAGAACGATGGTAACCGCCCAGAAATACAAGGTCTGCCACGGATGCTCCCAGAACCACTGTTTGTCCACCAGCGCATTCCGGTATCCTGCCACCACGTAATACATGGGATTTACCTTTAAAAGCCTCGCCAGCTTCGAGTACGGATCGATATTCATATCCGTGAAATCCCACATGATCGGTGTCATCCAGACGCCCACCTGCAGCGCGATCGCTATGATCTGCTTCAGATCCTTAAAAAAGACCGTAACCGCACACGTCGTATACGACATGGCCAGCACCAGCATAAAGACACAAAAGCTGTAATAAACAAGCTGTATCACATAAATATCCGGAAAATATCCATAACAGCAGAACAGGAAAACCGTAAACGCCGCAAAAAACAGATGCACAAACAGAGACGCCACGATTTTGACCACCGGCAGGATATCGATTTTAAACACTACTTTTTTTACAAGATAGCTGTACTCGATCAGGACATTTGTGCTCTGTACGAGAGCCTCCTGAAAAAAGAACCATGGGACAAGCCCCGTGACAAGCCACAGTACGAAGGGCACCTCTTTCGGCGTACCCTGCCGCACCACGCCAAAGACAAACCAGTACACCAGCACCGTCACGATGGGCTGAATGAACGCCCAGATGATCCCCAGATAGGAACCCGCGTATTTTGTTCTGAAATCATTTTTTGCCAGGCTCCAGATCAGTTTTCTGTTGCGGTACAGCTCCTTCGGAAGCGAAAACCATTTGTTCATCGAATCGTAACTCCTGTCACTTCTTTAACGCCTTAATGCCGCCCCATTTATGATCCTTCTCAGAAATCGTCAGCTCCATTCCCTCAGGAATCGGCCAGCCGATCCCTATATCCGGGTCATTCCACGCAAGGCCGCCCTCATCATTTGGGTGATAAAAATCAGTACACTTGTATGTGAACTCCGCATAATCCGACAATACAAGGAAACCGTGAGCAAAATTTTTCGGAATAAAGAACTGCTTCTTGTTCTCCGCGGACAGGATGATGCCATGCCACTGGCCGTATGTGGGAGAACCCTTCCGCAGATCCACCGCAACGTCAAACACCTCGCCGGATACGACTCTCACCAGCTTGTCCTGGGGATAATTGATCTGGAAATGAAGTCCCCGCAGCACCCCTTTCCTGGAGGCGGACTGGTTGTCCTGGACAAATTCCATATCGATCCCGGCTGCCTTATAATCATTATAATTGTACGTCTCCATAAAATAACCGCGTTCATCACCGAATACAGTCGGTGTAATTACCTTCAATCCTTCTATCTCACACGTCTCTACTGTTATCTTTCCCATATCGTCACCTGTAATTTTCTGTTATTTATTCGTCACAGCGATCATCCTGCTGCACACGTTATCAGAGCCCTTCTGCTACCTCGATCAGATATTTTCCGTACGCCGTCTTCAAAAGCGGCTGCGCCAGCTCGATGAGCTGCTCCTTCGTGATAAAGCCTCTCTTGTATGCGATCTCCTCAATGCAGGAGATGTAAAGCCCCTGCCGTTTCTGGAAGGCCGCCACGAAATCAGCCGCATCGAGAAGCGCGTCGTGATTTCCCGTATCCAGCCATGCAAAGCCGCGCCCTAACGTCTCCACCTGAAGTGTCCCGCGGCGCAGATATTCATTATTTATGCTGGTGATCTCAATCTCTCCTCTTGCTGAGGGCTTTACATTCTTTGCGATCTCCACCACGTCATTGTCATAGAAATAAAGGCCCGGCACCGCGTAGTTGCTCTTCGGATGCTCCGGCTTCTCTTCGATAGAAAGGGCTTTGCCATTCTCATCAAACTCCACTACGCCATATTCCCTCGGATCCCGCACATAGTAACCAAAAATCGTCGCACCCGTTTTCCGCTGTGCGGCAGACTGCAGTACCCTTGAAAAACTCTGGCCATAGAAAATATTATCTCCCAGCACCAGCGCCACATTGTCATCCCCGATGAACCCTTCCCCGATCAGGAAAGCATCCGCCAGTCCCCTTGGCTGCTCCTGAACCGCATAGGACATCTTCAGTCCAAGCTGCGCACCTGTGCCAAACAGCTCTTCAAAGACAGGAAGATCCCGGGGCGTCGAGATGATCAGGATCTCACGGATGCCGGCCAGCATCAGTGTGGAAAGCGGATAGTAGATCATCGGCTTGTCATACACCGGCATGATCTGCTTCGAGATAGCCTTCGTCAGCGGGTACAGTCTCGTGCCGGCGCCGCCGGCCAGTATAATTCCCTTCATATCGCTGTCCCCCTCTTATCCCTGATACATTTCTTCGTAGTACTTCTGGTAATCGCCGCTGGTCACATTCTTCATCCAGTCCTCATGTTCAAAGAACCATTTGATCGTCTTCCGGATGCCCTCTTCGAACATCGTCTCCGGTTCCCAGCCTACCTCCGCGCGGATCTTATCCGGCGCAATGGCATACCGGCGGTCATGTCCCTTGCGGTCTGTCACATACGTGATCAGATCCTCGCTTACAAGCTTCTTGCGCGGGTCTCCCTCCGGGAGCATCTCCTGAAGCGTGTCAAGGATGATATGAATGATCTGGATGTTCTGTTTTTCATTGTGTCCGCCGATATTGTACGTCTCAAACAGGCGGCCCTTCTCCTGCACCATATCAATGCCCTTTGCATGATCCTCCACATACAGCCAGTCACGGACATTTTTGCCGTCACCGTACACAGGAAGCTTTTTGCCCTGCAGTGCGTTGTTGATGATGAGCGGGATCAGCTTCTCCGGAAACTGATACGGCCCGTAGTTATTGCTGCAGTTCGTAATATTTGCAGGAAAATGATACGTATCCATATAAGACTTCACCAGCATATCCGAAGACGCCTTGCTGGCAGAATACGGGCTGTGCGGGTCATACGGCGTTGTCTCATAGAAATATTCGCCCTCTTTCTCAAGAGAACCGTACACCTCATCGGTGGATACGTGGAGGAACTTCTTGTCCTCCTGAAAGCTGCCGTCCGGCAGCTCCCACGCTGCTTTTGCCGCGTTCAGCATGACCAGCGTCCCCAGCACGTTCGTCTTTACAAATACTTCCGGGCTGCGGATGCTGCGGTCCACATGGCTCTCCGCCGCGAAATGTACCACCCGGTCGATGTCGTTTTCATCAAAAATCTTATTGATCGCCTCAGAATCACAGATATCCGCCCGGATAAACTGATAGTTCTCCCTCTTCTCAATATCCCTGAGATTTTCCAGATTCCCTGCGTACGTCAGCTTGTCTACATTAATAATGCGGATGCTGTTTCCATACTTCCGAAACATATAATGAATATAATTTGAACCAATAAAACCGGCTCCTCCTGTGACGAGATACGTTCTCATAATAATCCTCCGTATATGAATCATTCTAAAGACTGGCTTTCAGTATATCATTATTTCAGCCGGAATTCAACTGTGGGAATTTTCCCACAGCTCTGCCATGCACGCCACAGACCGCCTGTTTCACAGGCTATTCGCCGCTTTCGCAGCTCCTGTCTGTG
>CAYLPF010000094.1:0-2976 GCA_964385485.1 uncultured Lachnospiraceae bacterium
GCGCATTTGCCGCATGCGCACAGCGTTGCTTGCGAGTCAAAGTTTATGACAGTTTTATATCTGTGCGAAATCAGGGAGATTATGGAACGTCCGGGATCTGCATCCCGTTTTTTCAAATCTGCCAACACCAACAGGAAGCTTTTTCATCATAGGCCGCAGCAGGCAATGTCGCTTAAAAAATATGATGGCAGGCACACCAATGGCGTTCCGCCGCCTGCTTCAGTTCCGGAACTATTTCCCGACAGCGTTCTGAGACTTTTGGACAACGGGCCGCATAAAGGCACCCTCCTTCCCGGGCAGGTATATGCCAGAGCAACTGACCCGGGGGTTCCGGCAGACCCGAAGCCTTCTTTCCCCGTTCCGGCATACAGGAAAGCAGCTCCATCGTATAAGGATGCAAGGGCCGACGATAAAGTACTTCCGTATCGCAGACCTCCATGAGCCTGCCCTGAAACATAACACCAATCCTGTTGCTGATATAACGTACCATAGCCAGATCATGAGAAACGAACAGACAAGTGAGAACATACTCATCCTGCAGGCTGCGCAGCAGGTTCACGATCTGCGCCTGTACAGATGCATCCAGCGCGGTCAGCGGTTCGTCGCAGAACAAAAATTCAGGCTGAGTGGAAAGCGCACGGGCAATACATACACGCTGCTGCTGACCGCCACTGAGCTCATGGGGATACTTTTCCATTTCACAGGGATTCAGCCCCACCCGGCAGAGCAGCCGCTTCAAATACTCCTGAATTTCAGCATATTTCATTCCATTCCCATGCAGAGGCTCTGCGAGACTTTCCCGAATACACATATAGGGATCAAGGGAGCGAAGGGAATTCTGATAAATGATCTGCATTCTGTTCTTCAAACCACCCATTTTCCCCGCGCGCAAGGGTGTTATATCCCTTCCATCATAAAATATTTCTCCGGAGCTCTCCTTTTCAAGGCGCAGCAGAAGCCTGCCAAGAGTGGTTTTTCCACAGCCCGATTCTCCCACCAGGGCAAAGGTTTCGCCACGCATGATCATGAGATCTACATCATCCACGGCTTTCAGTTTTTTCCTGTGTCCTTTTACATCCAGAACGGTATAGGTTTTTTTCAGCTTTTCAATCCGTATCAGCGGCGTATCATTCATTTTGCTTTCACCTCTCTACATAAGGGCACCGGCTTTTGTGACCGGGGGCAATCTCCTGAAGCAGAGGAAGAATATGATCACACTCCTCCCTTCGCAGGGTGCATCGCCGTGCAAAAGGACACCCCTCCGGCATGTCTATAAGAGATGGCGGCATGCCCTCGATGGCTGTCAACCGGGGAATCCCCTCGCAGGACATGGCAGGAATGGCATTTAACAGCGCCTTCGTGTAGGGATGAACAGTATGCCGAAAAATATCGTCTGTCATGCCCTCTTCCAAAATGACGCCGCCGTACATGATCAAGCTCCTTGTACAGATAGATGCGGCGACATTCAAATCGTGGGTGATGAACAGAACGGCAAGCCCCTCCTGCGTACTCAGACGTTTCATTCTTCCCAGAATATGTGCCTGCAGGGTGACATCCAGCGAGCTTGTAGGCTCATCCGCGATCATCAATTTTGGATGACAGGCGATGGCGGTTCCCAGAAGCGCCCTTTGCAGCATACCACCGCTGCACTGGTGAGGATACTGACGCAGCATACGCTCCGGCTCATTGACCCCCATTTCCTGAAGCATACGGACGATGGTCGTGTGCAGCATCCCCCTCTCTATGCCGTTTCGCAAAAGAATCTCACGCAGTTGGCTTCCCACCCTGCGCAACGGATTGAAGGCCGTAACCGCATTCTGCGAAACCAGGGCGATATTTCTGCCGCGCAAGCTGCAGAAATCCCTGTCTGAGACAGACAAAAGATTAAGCCCATCAAATCCCATAGATGCGGCTAAAATCGTGCAGTTCTTCGGCAGCAGCCTCAGTATACTGCGCGCAGCCGTGCTCTTGCCGCAGCCGGATTCCCCCACTAAGCCGACAATCTCTCCTTCTCCTATGGAGATATCCATGCCGCGCACAGCCTCGAATTGCCTTTCTCCAATGCGGTAGCTTATTTTAAGATCCTCAATGTGCAATATTTCTTTGACGGACATAAATCTCCTCCGAATATTTGGGGTCGATGACCACACTCAGGTTATTTCCTATCTGAGTAATGGAATAGACCGTAGCCACGATCAGAAGCCCAGGTACAATGGCCTGCAGTGGCGCCTTCATCAGGTATTTCTGGGCGCCCTGCAGCAAGCTGCCCCAGGAAGCGTCCGGTGGCTGAACGCCCAGATTTAAGAAGCTCAGAGTGCTTTCCAGCATAATTGCCTTCGCCGCTGAGGCACCTCCAGCGGCCAGTATGATAGGCGTTCCGGCGGGTAGCACATGTTTTACCAGGATCATGCCTGTGGATATGCCGCAAAGACGTGCATATTCCACATATTCGAGAGTTCGTACGGAAAGAGTGAGACTGCGCACCATGCGTGCAGTCTCACACCAGCCCAGCAGACCGATCACCAGAATCAGAGAGAATATCCCTCTTTTCAGAAAAAGCTGCACTACAATGACCAGCAGCATCCAGGGAATTGAGGAGATCACCTCCACCAGGCTCATCAGCAGCGTATCGATCAGGCCGCCGCAATAACCCGAGATCATCCCCAATGCAACACCGATTACCGTGGATACCAGCATAGCCATTACACCCACGCCAATAGTGACTCTGCCTCCGTATAGCACGCGCAAAAGAAAATTCCTTCCCAGCTCATCTGTTCCAAGGGGATACCGGAAACATGGCGCCGCAAATGTATTTACTACATCCAGCCTGTCAGGATCTCCAAATAAAAGCGGCGCAAACAGGCAGAAAAATGCCGCAGCCAGCAGAAATCCGAAGGAAAACAGTGTCCTTTTCCGGCTGCAGAAATATGGTATCAATTTTCGGAAACGTCTCCCGCTCATCACGTCTTCTCCTTT
>CAYLPF010000094.1:3076-5932 GCA_964385485.1 uncultured Lachnospiraceae bacterium
AGAAATATGGTATCAATTTTCGGAAACGTCTCCCGCTCATCACGTCTTCTCCTTTGAAACGCCCTGCATCACGATACGCGGATCAATGAGGCAGCAGATGATATCCGCCAGCAAATTTCCCAAAATCAGAAGGCATGAAGACAGAAGGAGCAATACCAGCACTACAGGATAATCGATGTTTTGAACTGCCTTCATGAAATAGGGGCCGATGCCCGGCCAGCAGAATATCATCTCCACAGCCACAGATCCGGTCACCAGCATAGGCAGACACAAACCCACCTTCGTGACAATGGGAACCAGTATATTGAGAAATATATGTCGGAATAATATCTCCCGGGGCCGTGCGCCAAAGGCAAGCTGTGTGGTACAGTAATCCTCCTTCATCTGGCGGATGGCGTTCGCCCGCACATAGCGGGTCAGATCCGGCAGAAACCCCAGCATCAGCACCGTACAGGGCATAAAATGATGGCGAAGGTAATCTGAAAGGGAAGCTTCCATGCCGGCGGTATGAACACCCATCAGCGGAAACAGCTTCAGTCGATAGCCAAATACATAGATAAAGATCAGCGCCATCCAAAAGGCAGGCGTAGCGATACCCACATTGCACAGGAAATCGATGAAGCAGTCAAAACCTCCGTCCCGATGCCAGGCAGCCCAGAGTCCCAGCGCCAGAGAAAGCGCCAGCGCGCCCAGGTAGGCCGGGATCAATAGCGCCATGCTGGCAGGAAGCCGAACCGCCAATTCATCCCGGATGGCGGAATGATTCAGCAGAGAGTTTCCCAGATTCCCCTGCAGAATGTTCTTCATCCAACGCAGGTACTGTACATACGGCGCATCATTCAGGCCATATTCCTCCCGCAGCTGTTCGAACACCTCCCTGGGTTTGTCCGGAGACGCAAGAGCGTCCACCACATCGTATGGCGCCGCCTGCATCAGTGCAAAGCACAGCACGGATATAATAAAAAGCAGCGGTATAGCCCTCAGGCATCTTTTAAAAATATATTTCAACATCATTCCATGGAGAGCTGACTCAGGTCAGGGAATACACACATGGGATCTATATCAACAGTGTCCGCACCGATCACGTTTTTCGTTGTCGCCAGGACGGACATATCAGAGCCCAAAGGATAGAGCAGCGCCTCATCGGCGATCAGCTGCTGCGCCTTTTTGTAAATCTCCATGCGCTTCTCGCCGGAAAGCTCCTCACGCCCCTGGCGGAAAGCCTCCACGATCTCCTCACTGTCGAAATTCAGGTAATTACCCATCATCGGATCAAACAGAGACGAGTACATATCAGGGTCGTTACCCATGATGTATGTGCACAGATACATATCATATTCTTTGTTGGTCGGATCATAGGAAGTAGCCATATATGCTGCAGAATCGAGCGCGTAGATTTCCACCTGAATGCCGATCTGAGCCAGTTCGGCCTGAATCACCAGAGCCTCGCGCTCATTAAAGTCACGACCTGCAATATAGGCCAGTTTCAGCTTGTCTGCGCCGCCGGCAACCAGCTGCTTTGCGGCCTCGATATCCTGCTCGTAGGTCTCAATCTCATCCGTGCAATACGGACTGGAGACAGGCAGGGAGGACGCGTTCATCTCATAATATTCCTCGGAGGTATAGCCGGACTTCAGGATCTCCTCGCGGTTCAGCGCTTTGAAAATACCTGTGCGGTAGTCCTTGTCCTGCATGGAGTCTGCGACACGGTTGAGCTGCAGGTAATGCACCGCATCCGTGCTGAAGCTTCGCAGATTGAAGGCATCATTGCCTGAGAACTCATCCAAATGCTCCACAGGAACCACCCATGCGTTTCCTTCACCACTGAGCATAGAAAGTGCGGCAGTATCGTTATCGGGAACAATCTGATAGATCACCGTTTCAATCTCTGGCTGCCCAAGGACGTAATTGGGATTTGCGCGATACTTATAATACTGCCCGGTCACATACTCATCCAGAATATATGCGCCGCTGCCAACCACCTCTTCTTCCTGCATGTTCACATCATAGCTCTCACGGCCTTCATAAACATGCTTGGGAGCCATAAAAATATGATAGCACAGCAGCTCCGTGAAGCTTGCACTCACGGAGGGCAGCTTAAACGCTACAGTAAGTTCATCCACCTTCTCGGCCACATAGGGTTCTCCGCTGATAAGAAACTGGGGATTGACAGAATTGAGAGTGTTGTAGGTGAACACTACGTCATCAGCAGTAATGGCCTCACCGTCGCTCCACTTCAGTCCGTCTTTAAGCTTCAGGGTATATGTTAAGCCGTCCTCAGAGGGAGTAATGCTCTCAGCCAGGATCGGGATCATATTGCCATCTGCATCGATTCTGTAAAGCGGAGATAATACAGGCGAAAAAGTAAGTATCTTGATTCGGTCATTGATACCGAAAGGATTAAAAATATTCCCTGCATCACTTTTAACAATATGTACAAGTGTTTCCTCATCGGCCTCCCCGGCAAGAACGACGTTGCCTGTGAAGAAGGTCATAGTCATCACGAGAATCAGCGCCATGACAGTCACACGGCGCAGCCAGCTTTTTTTCTTCTTTATCATGTTTTTACCTCTCTTTTCTCAAAGTATAAATTGTCTGCGTACCGCAGCTCAGTATCGCTTCTCTTTTTTCGATCCCGTCAAATCCGGCTTTTCTGGCTGCCCGATCTATTTCTCCCTTCTTCACACCGACAGGTATGCCATGCACATAGTAGGGCATGTAGCCCAACACCATATCCCATGGATGAGAGTAATCCTCTGCAACCTCTTCCGTCACGCATAGCACGATTCCTCCCGGAGCAAGCGCTTCATACAATTTTCGCAGGAAGGCGGCCTTGTTCTCCAGTACATAACACAT
>CAYLPF010000095.1:0-5908 GCA_964385485.1 uncultured Lachnospiraceae bacterium
TTACCGCGCATGGGTGCATCCCTGAATCTATGCCGCCTGATCGGCGGCAGAACTTTCATAGTGTAATATTATCCTTCTGCTTCACGGTCACTGCCGCTCCGTCCCCCACCGGGACGATGGAAGTCAGCAGCCCTTCCGTATGCTTGAGCACATACAGATATTCTCTCATCCGCTTGTAGATCGTGCGGTTCCGACGCTCTACCGCGTAATGAGACTCAATAATATCCCCGTCCTGCAGTACATTATCGGATATCAGCATCCCGCCCGTCCGAAGCAGACGAAGCGCCTCCGGAAGGAAATGGATATACTGCCCTTTGGCGGCATCCATAAAGACCATGTCATACGGCTCCTCCAGGGACTTCATCACCTCCAGGGCGTCGCCCTCCAGCAGCGTGATCCGCCCCTCAAGACCGGCTTCAGCAAAATTTTTTCTGGCCTCCGGTATCCTTTTTCCGTACTTCTCAATCGTCGTTATCCTGCAGCTTTCCTCCGTATTCTGCGCCATAAGGATCGCAGAGAAGCCCACTGCAGTCCCTGCCTCCAGAATCCTCTCAGGCTTGTGCAGCGCCAGTAAAACCTTCAGGAAGCTCTGCATATCCTGACGTATGATCGGCACGTTCTCAGATAACGCGCTGCGCTCCAGGCCGTCCAGGAACGCACCGTTTCCGGTATCCAGAGAATTGATATACGAAGCCATCCTCTCCTGAACGATCATCCTACAGCCCGATCCTCTCTGAGACTTCGTCCGCATCCAGATCAATGGCAGCCGTAATCTCTGTTGTGATCTTCTGAAGGATCCTGCACACATGAAGCTCCGCCTCCAGGAAATCATTGACCAGCGGATTTTTCCGGAATTCTTCAAAATCCCTGCACAGCCGCTCCTGTTCTCCATACATATCAAGAGGTTCTTTTGAATTCTGTACCTCGAATACATGCTGGCGGAATGCGTTGATCTGTGTCCGAAGCTCAGGCTGTTCTCTCACCTGATCCCGCAGCTCACAGAACCGGATATACTCATCGCTCCCCAGAATAGCCTCTATCAGCGCTGCCGTACATTTCTTTATATTTTCCATACTGTTTTACTCAACTTCCATAATAATCGGCAGGATCATCGGGCGGCGTTTCGTGCGTTTCCACAGGAAATCCCCAAGCGAATCCCGGATCGTGTTTTTAATCTTTGCCCAGTCTGTCACACGATGGGTATTACAGTAGTCCATCGCATTTTCTACGATATTACGCGCCTCATCCATCAGATCCTCAGCCTCTCTGACATATACGAATCCTCTCGAAACGATATCCGGTCCGGAAAGGATCTGTCCCGTATATCGCTCCAGCGTAAGCACCGCGATGACAATTCCATCCTCCGCCAGATGCTGTCTGTCCCGAAGGACAATATTCCCCACATCGCCGACGCCAAGGCCGTCCACCAGGATCGAACCTGTCTGCACATGCCCCGTAATCCTGGCAGAATCCTCGTTCATCTCCAGAACATCACCCGGTTTCAGCATATAAATATGGTCTTTGGGGATACCGAGACCCTCTGCAAGATTCGCCTGCGCCTTCATATGGCGGTATTCACCGTGAACCGGGATCGAATACTTCGGACGCACCAGGGAGTAGATCAGTTTGATCTCCTCCTGGCAGGCATGTCCCGAGGTATGTGTATTCTGAAAAATAACATTTGCGCCCTTCATAGACAGCTCATTGATGACCTTGGAGACAGCCTTTTCATTGCCCGGGATCGGATTCGAGCTGAAAATGACCGTATCCCCCGGCTTGATGGAAATTTTTTTGTGCATATTTGCAGCCATCCTGGAAAGCGCCGCCATGGACTCCCCCTGGCTTCCCGTGGTGATGAGCACCATCTGTTCATCCGGGTAGTTCTTCATCTGCTCTACCTCGATCAGAGTGTTCTCCGGAATATTCAGGTAACCCAGTTCAGAAGCCGTCTGTATGATGTTGACCATGCTGCGGCCCTCCACCACGACCTTCCTTCCATACTTGTACGCGGAATTAATGATCTGCTGTACACGGTCTACGTTGGAAGCAAATGTGGCGATAATGATCCTCGTATTGCGGTGTTCCGAAAAAAGATTATCAAATACACGTCCTATCGTCCGCTCGGAAGCCGTAAAGCCCGGACGCTCCGCATTCGTACTGTCACACATCAGCGCCAGCACGCCCTTTTTCCCAATCTCCGCAAAACGCTGCAGATCGATGGCATCTCCGAATACAGGCGTATAATCCACCTTAAAGTCGCCGGTGTGTACCACGATCCCCGCCGGAGAGTACAGCGCCAGCGCTACAGCATCCGCAATACTGTGATTCGTCTTGATAAATTCGATCCGGAATTCTCCGAGATTGATGGACTGGCCCGGCTTCACGACCTTTCTCTTCGTTGTTCGCATCAGGTTGTGCTCTGTCAGCTTCCGCTCGATCAGTCCCATCGTCAGCTTCGTTGCGTACAGCGGCACATTGAGTTCCTTTAGAATATATGGCAATGCGCCGATATGGTCTTCATGTCCGTGAGTAAAAACAATCCCCTTTACTCTGTCAATGTTTTCTTTCAGGTAAGTGACATCCGGGATCACGAGGTCGATTCCCAGCATATCATCCTCCGGGAAGGCCAGGCCGCAGTCCACCACCACAATACTGTTGTTATATTCAAATGCCGTCATATTCATCCCGATCAGCCCAAGTCCGCCAATCGGGATGATTTTCAAATTCTCGCTTTTATTCTCATTTCTGTTTCTTTCTTTCTTCAATCTGCACCTCCATGCCAAGAACGGAATACGCCTTTGCATTCCGTAATCTGAATTCTTTTAATATTTTCTGCAAATCTCTTTTGTAAGACTATTCTTCTCAGAGCTCAATATCCACGTCCTCTAAAAGCTCTGCAAAAATCTTTGATACTGCTTCCAGCTCGCTGTCATCATCGACAAACACGTAAGTTGCTTCAGCTTCTCCATCCTGCGACATATCCTTCAGAATATACGCCTCGGCCTCCTCGTCCTCTGTCTCTGTCACCAACAGATACGATATGCCGTTAATTCTCGTTTCTTCCAGCACAAAGAACCCGACCGTCGTGTCTTCTCCGACCGGGCAAAATTCTATTTTATTCATTCTTATCCCTTTCAAGGCCATCGAGATATCCCTGCAGGATATACACAGCCGCTATCATATCCACGTATTCCTTTCGATTTTCCCGACGGACGCCGCTTTCCATCAGCGTGCGGTTCGCGGAGACAGTGGTCAGCCGCTCGTCCCACATGATCACCGGAAGGCCCGTCCTTCGCTCCAGCATTTCCTTAAATGCCAGCGATTTTTCCGCCCGTTCCCCGATCGTATTGTTCATATTTTTGGGGAATCCCAATACAATAGTCGTCACCTCGTATTCTGCTGCCAGCTCTTCAATCCTGGCCAGCGTTCTTCTCAGCTTATTTTCTGCAGGACGCCTGATGATCTCAATCCCCTGCGCGGTAAGGCCCAGCGGATCACTGATGGCTACCCCTACTGTCTTTGAGCCGAAATCAAGCCCCATGATACGGATCATTTTTCCTCCTGCTGCCATGATTTATTCTTGATGTATTCTCTCAAAAGCTCTTCCACCAGCTCATCACGTTCTACCTTCATGATCATACTGCGGGCGTTATTGTGGCTCGTGATATACGTCGGATCTCCCGACATAATATAGCCCACGATCTGATTGACCGGATTGTACCCCTTCTCCGCCATCGCATTGTATACAACATCAAGTACCATTTTCACGCGTGCTTCAGGATCCGTGCTGAAATTAAAATATTGTGTGTTATTGATTTCTGCCATTTTTTCACGTCCTTATGTGCTTCTGTATCTTAAGATAATATAATTTAGTTCATTTTAATATAATTCGTGAAATAATTCAATCCCTTTCAGAGATTCGTTTTCGACAGTTTTATCCGGCATTGTCCAGTAAAAATATATGCGGCGCCAGTTTCCGGCCCAGCGTACCTTTCATCAGTACGTTTTCATAATTTTTTTCCGCCGGGATTGCCGTCCTGATATATTCTTTTGTGTAGCCGACATAATATTCCCGGCCATTGATCGTTGTCTTCTCCTCAAAGAGCGCTTCGATCCCGCATCCCGCATACTGCGCTTCAAACAATCTTCGGTTCTGGTCGCCAAGCGCGATCAGGCGCTCGCTGCGGGCGCTTTTTGTCTGTTCCGGTATCTGATCCGGCATGGCTGCGGCACGGGTGCCATGCCGTCTTGAATATTTGAATATATGTGTCTCATATAATCTGATTCTTTCGAGGAATCTTACCGTTGTCTCAAATTCTTCCTCCGTCTCCCCCGGAAAGCCGACGATCACATCCGTCGTGATCGCAGGCCGGTCAAAGGCTCTGCGCAGGATACGGCATCTTTCTTCGAATTCTTCTGCTGTGTAGCGGCGGTTCATACGTTTCAGTGTTTCACTGCAGCCGCTCTGCAAAGAGAGATGAAAATGCGGACATACCTTCGGCAGGACGGCCAGTGCCGCAGCAAATTCCTCCGTAATAATCCCCGGTTCCAGTGACCCGAGACGGATCCGGCATATCCCTGGGATCTCATGCACAGCCCGGATCAGCGCAAGCAGAGACGTATCAAGATCCACCCCGTAGGAGCTTAAATGGATTCCTGTCAGCACGACCTCCCGGCACCCGTTTTCTGCCAGTGTCCGCGTCTCCCGCAGGACGTCCTCCACCGCACGGCTGCGGACTCTTCCTCTCGCGTACGGTATAATACAGTAGCTGCAGAACTGATCACACCCGTCCTGTACTTTGATATGCGCCCTCGTATGATCCTGCATCCGCGGCACAAACAGGCTCTCATACTCCTTCGTATGGTTGATATCTATTCTTCCCACAAAGGCAGGATCCTCCGGCTGTCTTGCCGCCTCAAAAGTCCGCAGCGCTTCTATCAGATCTTTTTTGCAGTTGTTTCCCAGCACGATATCGATCGCCGGATCCTGCTCCACCGGATCCTGGGCTGTCTGAACATAGCAGCCCGCCGCGACAACGATGGCCTCCGGATTCATCTTTCTTGCCTTATGGAGCATCTGACGGGATTTGCGGTCTGCAATATTCGTCACAGTACACGTATTGATCACATAGACATCCGCCCCCGGCGCAAAAGGCACGATCTCGTACCCCGCCTCCTCAAGAAGCTGCCCCATGGCCTCCGTCTCATATGCGTTCACCTTGCACCCAAGATTGTGAAGCGCCGCCTTTTTTTTCATTGACACCTCCATCATAACTAAAAAACATATTTCATCTTGACTTTTATTCCTCCAGACGGTAAGATAATTACAAAAAATTACTATCATGTTGGGAGGACTATTCATTATGAAAACAGTTCAGATTTCTTTAAATTCTATCGATAAAGTAAAATCTTTCGTAAACGACATCACAAAGTTCAACAATGATTTTGATCTTGTTTCCGGAAGATATGTGATTGATGCAAAATCCATCATGGGTATTTTCAGTCTCGACCTTTCAAAGCCGATCGACCTGAACATCCATGCAGAAGACAATATCGATGAAATTATGAGTGTACTGTCCGCATATATTATCTGATCTGCGGGCGGACTTATGATCAGACCGAAAGGACTGTCTATGGGACAGTCTTTTTTTGTGTCATAGGAAACTTCGTCTCCTATGACACAAAAACGCTCCGCGTGGATGTGCGAAGCACATTTTTGTTCTTCTGTCATCCTGTCATTCGACCCGGATTATCTCCGTCGTCCCGATCGCCGTTTTTACAAGCTCATCTATCCTCTCTTCCAGCTTTTTCTCCGACCGTCTGATCGCATTCAGGTTCGGCTTTGTCACCGGGTGCTTCGCGACAAAGATCGTACAGCAGTCCTCAAAGGGAAGGATCGATGTCTCAT
>CAYLPF010000096.1:0-5904 GCA_964385485.1 uncultured Lachnospiraceae bacterium
TTTCTTAATGAACCTCTCAAATTCCCCGTCCGTACACTTCACATAGTGCGTTCCCGAAACCAGATGATCGGTCCCCTTTGTATAGTCCAGTCCGGAGGTCTTATAATCATAGCTTTCCGCTATGCGGCTCTTCTCCACTACGGGATTCGGAGACGGGATCGCAGAGAGAAGGCTCCTGGTATAGGGATGAACCGGATTCTCAAATATCTCCTCCGTAGTTCCGGTCTCCAGAAGATGTCCCAGATGAAGCACTCCGATCCTGTCGGAAATATACTTTACCATGGAGAGATCATGCGCAATGAAAAGATACGCCGCGCCAGTCTCCTCCTGAATGTCCTTCATAAGGTTCACCACCTGGGCCTGGATGGAAACATCCAGGGCGGAAATACACTCATCCGCGATGATCAGCTTAGGATTCATGATCAGCGCCCTGGCAATTCCCACACGCTGTCTCTGTCCGCCGGAGAACTGGTGGGGATAGCGGGAGGAATGCTCCGGAGCCAGTCCCACCTTCGCCAGGATGGCGTCTATTTTTTCTTTGCGCTCCGCGCTGCTTTTATAGCTGTGATGAATGTCCAGGCCTTCTCCGATAATATTCTCCACCTTTTTCCGGGGATTCAGGGAGGCCATAGGATCCTGAAAGATCATCTGCATCTGCGTACGCAGGGCCTTGTTGTTCTGCTTGGTCAGTTTTCTGCTGATATCCATGTCGTTAAAGACAATCTTCCCTGCGGTTGGATCATAAAGGCGGATGATGCTCCGTCCGATGGTCGATTTGCCGGAGCCGGATTCCCCTACCAGGCCATAGGTCTCTCCGGGATAGATCTTAAAGGAAACATTATCCACGGCCTTTACCGTAAAGCTGCTGCTGACGCGGAAGTACTGCTTCAGGCCGTCCACCGTCAGGATCGGTTTCTCATTATAATTTGCTGCCATTCGCTTCCGCCTCCTTCTTCATTCGATCGATCCGCTGCTTTAACTCCACAGGCATCTCCACCTTAGGCGCTCTTGGATCCAGAAGCCAGGTAGCCGCAGAATGAGTCTCCGTAATTTCAAACATAGGCGGCTCCGCCTTATCGTCGATCTCAAGCGCATACCGGTTACGGGGAGAAAACGCATCCCCCGTCTTTTCATGCAGCAGGTTCGGCGGAGAACCGGGGATGGTGTACAGGCGCTCATCCTCCGTATCCAGATCCGGCATAGCGGAAAGCAGGCCCCATGTGTAAGGATGGCGGGGATCATAGAAGATTTCATTAATGTTGCCCTTTTCCACGATCTTTCCCGCATACATTACGTTTACATAATCCGCCACCTTCGCCACAACTCCCAGATCATGGGTAATATAAATAACAGAAATCCCTCTCTCTGTCTGGATCCGCTTGATCATCTCAATGATCTTCGCCTGAATGGTCACATCCAGCGCGGTAGTAGGCTCGTCGCAGATCAGAAGATCCGGATTACAGGCCAGGGCAATGGCGATCACAACCCGCTGGCGCATCCCTCCGGAAAGCTGGTGGGGATAGTTTTTCATACGCTTCTCCGCGTCATCGATGCCAACCTCCTTTAACAGCTCCACGGCCTTCGCCCATGCCTCCTTCCTGGGAGTCTTAAAGTGCCAGATCATCCCTTCCATGATCTGTTTTCCGATGGTCATGGTGGGGTTCAGGGATGTCATGGGATCCTGAAAGATCATGGCGATCCTTTTTCCGTTTATGTGACGGCGTATCCATTTTTTATCCTTTTGCAGAATATCCACCTTTTCCTCTGTGCCGTCCGCATGATGATAGCAAAATTCGATGCTGCCGCTGTTTACTGTGGCGTTGGAGGCGAGAATACCCATCGCCGCCTTCATCGTCACGGATTTTCCGGAGCCGGACTCCCCCACGATGGCAACGGTCTCACCTTTATAAAGATCAAGATTCACACCCCGGATAGCATGGACAGGTCCTGCCGTAGTGCGAAAGGTGATATCCAGATTTTCTACGTTCAATATCTTTTCTTTTGAGTCTGACATGATATTCACCTCACATTTCCTTCATCTTCGGATCAAGCGCCTCGCGCAGGCCGTCTGCCACCAGGTTAAAGCTCAGCATCAGAAGGGCCATCACGATAATTGGCGGAATGATCTGCCAGGGGTGGGTGGTAAAGCTGTTAAAGCCCTCGGAGATCAATGAGCCCAGAGAACACTGGGGCACCGGAATGCCAAGTCCCACAAAGCTCAGGAATGCCTCCGTAAAAATGGCGGTCGGAATGGAGAACATTACCTGCGTAATGATCGGACCGATGATATTTGGCAGCACTTCCCTGAAAATAATAAAGAAGCTGCCTGCGCCCAGGGTTCGGGATGCAAGAACAAATTCCTGTTCCTTCAGCTTCAGCATCTCCGCGCGCGCGATCCGGCTCATCCCCACCCATTCTGTCAGCATCAGGGCAAAAATGATCGTCAGCATACCCGGCTCCAGAATAAGGAGCAAAAGGGTCACTATAACAAGACGGGGAATTCCGTTGGCAATTTCCAGTATTCTCTGCATCACCATATCGACCTTTCCCCCGAAATAACCGGAGATCAGTCCATAGCTCATACCGATCACCATATCGATGATGGCGGCGGCCACGGCGATGATCAGGGAGACACGGGCGCCGGACCATGTGCGCGTCCAGATATCGCGGCCGAAATTATCGCTTCCGAACCAGTAATACACATCGTCCAGACCTTTCTCCTCATAATAGTTTATCTCCATGGAGCCTGTGGTGGTCTTCAGGCTTTCGCTTCCGTCGAAAATCCCCAGATTTTCCAGCCACTTGACTCTGGGGGCAAAGTTCTTCTGGCTCAGCTCCTGTCCGGAATAGGTATATTCATTCATCCCCGGGCCAACCACTGCCATTATGGTGATAAGAATAATAAATACCAGACCGATCACCGCGCTGAATTTGCGGAAATAGCGGATGAGCACATCCTTCCAGAAGCCCTGTGAAGCAAAGTTCGTATCCAGCGCTATTTCATCCGGCCGATTCTTTAATTTAAAGTCGTCGTCAACGGGGACATATGCATCTGTAAAAGACTGTTTGATCGCTGCTGTTTTCATATGCTTCAGTCTCCTTTCTTTGCCAGACGAATACGGGGATCAATGATTCCGTAAAGGATATCCACTACCAGCATGATGCCGATGTACATGGCGGAGTAGATAAAGCTCAGAGAAATGACCACATTATAATCGTTGGACTGTATGGCGTTGACCAGAAGGCTGCCGACACCGGGAATCGCGAAGATTTTTTCCACAACCAGAGAACCGGTCATCAGATCTACGATCAGCGGAGCCAGTACCGTAATAATCGGAATCAGGGCATTGCGGAGAGCATGGCGGAAGATCAGCGCAGGGCCGGAAATACCTTTGCTTTCTGCAAGCAGCATATAATCGCTTCCCAGAACCTCCAGCATTTCACTCCTTGTGAAACGGGCGATGGACGCCATGGTAAACATGGAAAGCGAGATACTGGGAAGGACACTGGAGCCCATTGCGTTCTGTACACTGTACAGCATGGGGAACCATTGGAGCCGGAAACCCAGCGTATAACTTAAGGCAAGTGCAAATACATAAGAGGGAACTGACACGCCGATAACGGAAATAATGGTGGCAATGGAATCCACAATCGTATCATGCCACAGGGCGGCGATCAGACCCAGGATCAGACCCAGAACAGCTCCGATTCCCACAGCGAAGCCTCCGATAAAGACAGAGACCGGAAGTCTGGTCTGAAGCATCTGTGAAATGGGCGTATTTTTCGATATTTTGTAGCTGACGCCCAGATCTCCGTGAAGCATATTGCCCACGTAGCGGATAAACTGTACAGGCACCGGATCATCCAACCCGTATTTTGCATAGAGAGTAGCTTTCTGCGCTTCATTCAATTTTTCATCGTTAAAAGGCGAACCCGGCATAAGCTGCATCAGAATGAACAGGACAAGCAGGATAGCCAAAAGTGTAAAAAGTGAAGTCAGCAATCGCTTGAGAACGTATTTTTTCACCTTTTTCCTCCTCGTAATCATGGACAAAGGCCGCACTAAGGTTTTTCTCAGTGCGGCCGAATATGAATCCGTTACAATATAATTGGATCAATTATAAGCTTTCGCTTTGTAATTACCCGCTTATCATTCTGCTTTTACAGCGTCCTTGTAAACACGATTCAGGGCAACGGGGTGGAATTCGATTCCTGTAACCTTAGAGGATATCATCTCTGCATTTGCCTGGGTGTACAGCGGATAAATTACCGCTTCATCCATAACGATCTTCTCAGCATCGTACAGTCTGGCCCAGCGGCCCTCTGCGTCTGTGCAAAGATCACCGGTTGTACATTCTGCGATGATGGAATCATACTCTTCGTTGCTCCACAGACCATAGTTGTTGGAGTTGTCTGTGATCCACATGCCAAGGTAAGTCATCGGGTCAGCATAGTCCGGTCCCCAACGGGTAAGGCCAAGCTGGAAGTTTCCTTCCTGCATATCCTGTACACGCTGTTTCTTCGGCTCGATCACCAGATTTACGGTCAGTCCCGGAAGGGTGGTCTCCCACTGCTCTTTCAGAACCTGCGCAACCTTCTGGGGCGCATCGTCCGCATCTACGACCATATCCAGCTCAAGGGACTCGATCCCCAGCTCTTCCAGGCCTGCTGCCCAGTATTCTGCCGCCTTTACAGCATCATCCGCACAAACATCGTTATACTTTGTCTGATCCTCAGAGAAGTCAGAGCCGTCCGGACCTGCGGAGAACTGAAGGGGTACTGCCGTATAGGTAGGAATGGAACCGTCCTTTAATACGTCTGCGGTGATGGACTCACGGTTGATGGCGTTTGTCATGGCAAGACGGATGTTCAGGTTTGCAAGCTCAGGTACGGCGTCCATGTTCGGGCTGACATACCAGAGGTAACCGGCGCCGATGGTCTCGAATTCCGGATCATCCTTTACCTGGTCAACCTGCTCGCCGTTTACAAGCGTGGTATCCAGAGCGCCTGTCTGATAGCTCATAAGCGCCTGCTGAGAATCCTGGATTACCTGATAGTTAAGGCCCGGCAAAGAAACTCTTTCCGCATCCCAGTAATCCTCATTCTTTGTAAGGTGGAAGGCAGTTGCGGCCGGCTCATATGTATCCATAATGAAAGCGCCGTTGGAAAGAACTGTCTCGGGGCTGGTACCGAAGGTATCGCCAACCTCTTCCAGGAAAGCTTCGTTAACGGGATAGAAGGTGGGGAAATACATCAGGGACAGGAAGTAGCTGACAGGAACATTCAGGTTTACTTCCAGAGTCTTGTCATCTACTGCCGTAACGCCCAGTTCACTCTTATCCATCTCGCCGTTTATAATCTCCGCCGCGTTTACGATCTGGCCGATATCGCTCAGCATGTAAGCATATTCGGAAGCAATATCCGGATCAACCGCTCTCTGCCATGCAAATACAAAGTCATTCGCAGTTACAGGATCACCGTTGCTCCAGGATGCATCGCGAAGATGGAAGGTATAGGTAAGTCCGTCATCAGAAATCTCATAGCTTTCCGCGAGGGCTTCTACCGCCTGGCCGTCCGCATCCATCTGCATCAGACCGTCCGTATAGTCCGCGATCACCTCAAAAGAGGTTCCGTCTGTTGCCTGCTGCGGGTCAAGAGACTCCACAGGCGTCTCCAGCATGATGTTCAGGTCTGATGTGCCGGTTTCCGCAAATACGACGGTATTAAAACCTGCCAGTCCCAGAACAAGAGCTGAAGCAGTCAATAAAGATACTACTGCTTTCGTCTTTTTCATAATAAGACATCCTCCTTAAAAAATTTTGAAAGGGTTCACTTGAACTCTTCAGTGTGAGATTCATTGAATAATAGAAAACTATTCAATAAAAATATGCAAAGGTCCATGCA
>CAYLPF010000097.1:0-5886 GCA_964385485.1 uncultured Lachnospiraceae bacterium
CGGCGCAAGAGTACAAAGATAAAAATCGCAGAGTAATCCTGTCAGGGAACCATCAGCCGGCTGCTTCAAACTGCGCATTGTAAAGCTCGGCATAAAAACCGCCCTGTTCCAGAAGCTCCTGATGTGTTCCCTGCTCTACAATGTCCCCGTCTCTCATCACCAGGATCAGATCCGCGTTCCGGATGGTGGACAGACGGTGGGCAATGACAAATGAGGTGCGCCCCTTCAGCAGGGTATCCATAGCCGCCTGGATCAGATGCTCTGTCCTGGTATCCACAGAAGACGTGGCCTCATCCAGGATCATGATCGGATTGTCAGCGAGGATCGCGCGGGCGATCGTTAAAAGCTGCTTCTGCCCCTGTGAAATATTGGTGGCTTCCTCATTGATCTCCATCTGATAACCGCCCGGCAGGGAACGGATGAATTTATCCGCCCTCGCAAGCTTTGCCGCCTGGATCACTTCTTCATCCGTCGCGTCCAGCCGTCCATAACGGATGTTCTCCATGATGCTCCCCTTGAAAAGCCAGGTATCCTGCAGGACCATGCCAAATCCCTTCCGCAGCTCATTCCGGTCAAACTCGCCAACCGGATGGCCGTTCAGCCGGATGCAGCCGCTGTTCACATCATAAAACCGCATCAGCAGCTTTACCATGGTGGTCTTGCCGGCGCCTGTCGGCCCTACGATGGCAACCATCTGTCCCGCTTCAATATCCGCGTTGAAATCATGGATGATGACCTTCTCCGGGTTATATCCAAACCGGACATGGTCAAAGGAAACCTCGCCATGGATCACGGATGGATCCACGGGATCTTCCGTAGTCTGAACCTCTTCTTCCTCCCCTAAAAATTCAAAGATACGCTCCGCAGCGGCTGCCATGGACTGCAGGAGATTGGAAACCTGCGCCATCTGCGTGATCGGCTGTGTAAACCGTTTGACATACTGGACAAACGCCACAATATCACCGATTTCAATGGTTCCCGCAGCGGCCAGCATCGCGCCGGAAACAGCGACTGCCACATATCCCAGATTGCTGACAAAATTCATGATCGGCTGCATCAGGCCGGACAGGAACTGGCTCTTCCAGGCAGATTCATACAGGATCCCGTTCGTCTCCCTGAATTTCTCCAGCTCCGCTGTCTCCCGGTTAAACGCCTTTACCACGTTGTGGCCGGAGAAGGTTTCTTCCACCTGTCCGTTGATCTTGCCCAGATAGCTCTGCTGCGCCATAAAGTATTTCTGGGATTTTTTTACGATCCCTATCACCATTGCCATCGACACCGGGAGGATCAGCGCGGTGATCAGCGTCATGAGCGGAGAAATCGTCAGCATCATAATGACTACGCCCACAAGGGTACAGACCGATGTGATCAGCTGCGTAATAGACTGGTTGAACGCCTGCCCGAGCGTATCCACATCATTTGTGATACGGGACAGGATATCCCCCACGGAATTCTGCTCAAAGTAGGAAAGGGGCATCCGGTTGATCTTTCTGCTGATATCCTCGCGCATCCGGAAGCACATTCTCTGGGACATCTCCGTCATCAAAAGGCCCTGGACAAACGAAAAAACCGCGCTCAGCGCATAAATGCCCATAAGGCCCAGCAGGATCGACCCGATCTTTCCGAAATCAATGCTGCCGGTTCCCGAAAGCTTTGCGATCAGGCCATTAAACAGCTCCGTTGTGGCATTGCCCAGTATCTTCGGCCCGATGACATTGCACACTGTGGAGACGACCGCAAAAACCGCCACCAAAGCCAGAGCGATCTTGTATACGCCCATATAACGCAGCAGATTTTTGATCGTTCCCTTAAAATCCTTTGCCTTTTCTCCGGCCATCTGTCCGCGTCCTCCCGCCGGTTTTCTATTTCCAGCCATATCATTCTCCTCCTTTCAGCGCACTCTGGATTTCTGCTTCCGAGAGCTGTCCTCTTGCTATTTCCAGATAAGTCGCGCAGCCCTCAAGCAGTTCCTTATGCGTTCCCATTCCTACAATACGCCCCTCGTCCATCACCAGGATCCGGTCGGCGTGCATAATGGTCGATATTCTCTGAGCGACGATCAGGACAGTGGCATTCGCTGTCTGTTTCGCAAGCGCCCGGCGCAGCGCGGCATCAGTCTTATAGTCCAGAGCCGAGAAGGAATCATCAAAGAGATAAATCTGCGGATGCTTCGCGATCGCCCTTGCGATGGAAAGCCTCTGGCGCTGCCCGCCGGATACATTGGAACCGTTCTGGGCAATCGGCGACCGGTAACCGGTTTCCTTCGCTTCAATGAATTCCACGGACTGTGAGATCTCCGCGGCTGTCTTCATGTCTTCATCCGTAATCTGCCCGCCTCCGTATTTTAAATTACTCTCTACGGTTCCTGAAAACAGGATCCCTTTCTGCGGCACATAGCCAATACAATCCCTGAGTTTTTTCTGGCTGATCCCGCGTATGTCCACCCCATCGATGGTAATGCTGCCCTCAGAAACATCATAGAACCGCGGGATAAGATTGATCAGTGTGGACTTGCCGCATCCGGTGGAACCAATGATCGCTGTAGTCTTCCCCGGCTCCGCCACAAAAGATATATGTTCCAGCACTGGCGACTCGGCTCCCGGATAGGTAAAAGAAACGTCCGAGAAGGCAAGTACGCCCTGCATATGCTCCAGCTCTTTATCCCTGACTTCTGCAGCATCGGTCAGGGAAACCGTAGTGTTCAGGACCTCCACGATCCGGTCGGCGGCAACCCCTGCACGGGGCAGAATGATAGAGATCATGGAAAGCATCAGGAACGACATGATGATGACCATGGAATACGTAATGAACGCGGTGAGGTTGCCTACCTGCACGGTACCCGCATCTACCCCCTGCGCACCGACCCAGACGATCAGTACGGAAACGCCATTCATGATCAGCATCATGACCGGCATCATAAACGTCATTGTCCGGTTGGTGAAAAGCTGCGTCTTAAAAAGCTCTGTATTGGCCTTTGCGAAACGTTCCTCCTCGTATTTCTGCCGCTCAAATGCGCGGATCGGCATAACGCCGGTCAGAAGTTCCCTGGATACGAGATTCAGCTTATCCACCAGCTTCTGCATGATTTTGAATTTCGGATAAGCGATCACAAATAAGACAGAGATACATACAGCCAGCGCAATGACTGCCGCTACGATGATCCAGCTCATCTGGGAACCCGTCTGGATCACCTTGATGACGCCCGCAATGGCAAGGATCGGGGCGTAAGCAACCATCCGCAGGAGCATTACGACCAGCATCTGCACCTGCTGAATATCATTGGTACAGCGCGTAATGAGTGATGCCGTGGAAAACTCCTCGATCTCCGCATTGGTGAAACCCATAACCTTTGCGTAAAGCTGTTCGCGGAGGTCGCGTCCGATCCCTGCGGATACAACGGAAGCGATATAACCGGTCAGGATGGATACTATGGCCATCACAAGCGCCATCGCAAGCATTTTTGCGCCGACCTTAAAAAGATAAGCATTCCGTATATGGTTCAGGTCAACGCCCTGCGCCTCATATTCCGCGGAAACATAGCTGACTGCGACCTGGTCGAGGAAAGTATCCGTCAGCCCTTCCATCTGTGAGAGCGTATCATTAAGCTGCTGCCTGAAGTCTTCCTTCGTCATTACGCCAAGAGCAATCGCCGCCTGTATTTTCTCAAGCCCGGCCGCGCCTTCCTCGCTGCTCTCCATCTGAAAGATCACGCTCTCCGGCAGCAGGAGCATATCCTTGAGTGTTTCCCTGTCGTCATTCTCAAGATCCTTCAGTTCACGCACTCCGTTTCCATCCGCTTCCAGATAGGCTGCCTCAAGCGTTGCCGTTTCTTCTTCTGTAAGAAAAAGTTCGAGCGTATCCAGGCTTTCTTCCCGTATCGTTTCCGGCACTGCATCCTCAATGCCATCTTGCTGGAGGCCAACGTTCAATATGTCACTGGTATAAGTCGGCAGGGCAAGGTCACAATATGCCTGCACGATCAGTAAGACAACGATCACCGCAACCGCGGCTCTGGCCTTCGATAAAAAATGAAAGATATTTTTCATAATAGTCCTCCCTGGTCTTCCTTCATCGCATTCCACAGGATCCCTGCGCAGTATCGGCTCCCGAGCTTTCCGCTATCCAGGATCAAATGATAATTCGATAAATCCCGCCAGTCCTTTCCAGTATTTACCGTATAATAGCTGCTGCGCTTATGGTCAAATTTCTGTATGACCGCATCCGCGCTATCCGGTCTGATCTCATATACTTCCACCGCCCTCTTTTTCCTCAGTTCCCTGTCCGCATGGATGAATACCTTCAGCACATCTTCCCTGTCCTTCAGTGCGTTGGCCGCGCATCTTCCAATAAAAACAGCCGGCCCTTCCTCTGCCAGGCTCCTGATGATCTTCTGTTCTTCCAGATAAACCAGTCCTTCGTTGGAAAGATTCCCATCCGTCCCATCATTCATCTTTCCCATAAGATAAATGGAATACAGGAAACTGTTTGTCGCTTTTTCCTCGTACCGTTCAATCTGGTCGATCCCGATATTCAGCTTTGCCGATACCCGTTCAAGGATTTCAATCCCGTAACAGGGAATCCCGCTGATCTCCGACAGCTTTTCCCCGATTTCTGTCCCCGCGCTTCCATATTCACGCTCAATGACAACATAATGGTACCTCATCTGTATCAATGGCTCCTTCCTGCTTTCATTTTCCAATCTCACAATCTGCTTACTCCCAATCAAATACCCCGCTGCAAGCAACGAAGTATCATGTTTACAACGCTACAGAGCAGTGGGGTATTTGTACCCACAGGGCACTTAGCATGGCTATTTGGCTCGTTGCCCGCGGGAATCATACGGCTTTCCTGCCATTAATAATCCATTTCCGGATTGCCTGCCGGCATAGCTGGCTCCTTTTCCTTGATATCCGCGACGGCTGCCTCCGTTGTCAGCAATGACGCGGTGACGCTGACTGCGTTAAGGAGCGCGCTCTTTGTCACTTTGACCGGATCAATGATGCCTTCCTGCATCATATCGACATACTTCTCGCCGACAGCATCAAAGCCGATCCCTTCCGCGCTTTCTTTTACCCTGTTGACGATAATGGGACCTTCCAGCCCCGCATTTTCCGCGATCGTACACAGAGGCGCTTCCAGGGCTTTCCAGACGATCTTAGCGCCGGTCTTTTCATCCCCGCTTAAGCTTTCCACAGTTTTTTCCACTTTCTTCTGTGCATGGATATACGCGGAGCCGCCGCCCGCGATGATGCCTTCTGATACGGCAGCCCTTGTCGCGTTCAGGGCGTCTTCCATATGGTATTTGGCCTCCTGCATTTCTGTCTCTGTAGCTGCCCCGATACGGATCACGGCAACTCCTCCGCCCATTTTTGCTACGCGGTCTTTCAGCTTGTCTTTGTCATAGTCCGAGGTGGTCTCCTCTATCTGGCGCTTAATAGAAGCGATCCGTTCTTTAATGTCAGATTCTTTGCCTTCTCCGTCTACGATCACGGTATTTTCTTTTGTAATCTTTGCCGTCTTCGCATGGCCCAGCATATCCGCCGTTACGTCCTTCAGCTCCATCCCAAGGTCGTCAAGGACTGCCTGGCCTCCGGTCAGCACAGCGATATCCTGGAGCATTTCTTTCCGGTTATCCCCATAGCCCGGAGCTTTCACTGCCACGGCTTTCAGCGTCCCGCGCAGCCTGTTCAGGATCAGGGTTGTCAGCGCCTCGCCTTCCACATCCTCCGCGATGATCAGGAGCTCCTTGCCTGACTGGGCAGTCTGCTCCAGGATAGGAAGGATATCCTTAACGCTGGAAATCTTTTTATCGGTGATCAGGATCGACGGATTCTCCATGTGGCAGATCATCTTCTCCTTGTCGTTACACATATAGGAAGAAAGATA
>CAYLPF010000098.1:0-5885 GCA_964385485.1 uncultured Lachnospiraceae bacterium
GCAGCCGCGGCGGAAGGCGGGAAAGCCAGACCGGAAAAGGATACAGCGCCCCCGCAGTGGATGAAAAGGAGCTGGAAGAAATTTTTGCCCGGACGTACGGCCCTGTGCCGCGGGATCGAAACCGCTATGCGAAAAGCCGGAGAGTGGAAGCTCCGGAAGTGAGCCGGCCTGTAAAGAAAGAGGCCTTCGATGAGTACCTCCTGGTGGATGGCTACAATATCATATTTGCATGGGATGAGCTGAAGGAGCTGGCAAAGAGCAGTATCGACGCGGCCAGAGACAGGCTTATGGACATTATGTGCAATTACCAGGGCTACAAAAAGAATCACCTGATCCTCGTGTTTGATGCATATAAGGTAACAGGCGGCCGCGGCGAGGTATTTCAGTACCACAATATTTATGTCGTTTACACAAAAGAGGCGGAGACGGCAGACCAGTATATCGAGAAAACTGTCCGGAAAATTGGCGCGAAGTATCACGTTACAGTGGCGACCTCTGATGCACTCGAGCAGGTCATCATTCTGGGAGCCGGTGCGATGAGGATGTCGGCAGCGGGACTTCTTGAAGAGGTAGAGCTGATGAGGCAGGAAATCAGGGCGGAGTATCTGGAAAAGCAGACAGGAGGGAAAAACTATCTGTTCGACCATCTGGATGACTCGATGAATGAGCTGATGGAGGATGTACGCCTGGGGCGGCGGACGCTGGAGGAATAAGGCCGATGATGGGAAAATTTGTACCCAATCCGGAAAAAGCAGTGGCGGCTGGCCTGAAATAGTGTTATAATACCACCAAATATATTTAAAAATGCACCGGGATAATGGTGATTTTTACTGATAACAGAAGAATAGGAGGACACTATAATGGGATTAGATGCAAAAACAACAATTGCCTCTGGCAAGGCCGTACTTGGTATTGAGTTCGGTTCCACAAGAATTAAGGCAGTTCTGATTGATGAGAACAACGAGCCGATCGCGTCCGGCAGCCACGAATGGGAAAACCAGCTGGTGAATGGGATCTGGACATACAGCCTTGAGGCGATCTGGACAGGCCTTCAGGACAGCTACAGCGATCTGGCTGCTGATGTTAAGAAAAAGTATGATGTCGAGATTGAATCACTGGCGGCGATCGGGTTCAGTGCGATGATGCATGGCTATATGGCGTTCAATAAGGATGATGAGCTTTTGGTTCCGTTCCGTACCTGGCGTAATACGATAACGGGACAGGCTTCGGAGGAGCTGTCAAAGCTGTTTAATTACCATATTCCGCAGCGCTGGAGCATTGCCCATCTGTACCAGGCGATCCTGAACGGTGAGGAGCATGTATCTGATATCGCGTTTGTATCGACGCTGGCCGTATATATTCACTGGAAACTGACTGGCCGGAAGGTAGCGGGTGTCGGTGAAGCTTCCGGTATGTTCCCGATCGATATTGAGACAAAGGACTACAATGAACGGATGATCGCACAGTTCGATGAGCTGGTTGCTCCGAAGGGATATCCGTGGAAGCTGAGAAGCATTCTTCCTGAATGTCTGCTGGCAGGACAGGATGCAGGTACATTGACAGAGGAAGGCGCGAAGCTTCTGGATGTGTCCGGAAAGCTGAAGGCCGGCATTCCGCTCTGCCCGCCGGAGGGCGATGCAGGTACAGGTATGGCAGCGACGAACAGCGTTGCAGTGCGTACCGGTAATGTGTCCGCGGGTACTTCCGTATTTGCGATGCTTGTTCTTGAAAAAGACCTGAAGAAGCCTTATGAGGAGATCGACCTTGTGACAACGCCGAGCGGCGACCTTGTCGCCATGGTTCACTGCAACAACTGCACCTCAGACCTGAACGCATGGGTAAATCTGTTCAGAGAATTTGCGGAGTCCTTTGGCGTGGATGTGGACATGGATAAGCTGTTCGGTACGCTGTATAATAAAGCTCTTGAGGGCGATAAGGACTGCGGAGGACTGCTGGCGTACAATTATTTCTCCGGTGAGCATGTGACAGGCTTTGACGCGGGCCGTCCGCTGTTTGTGCGTACGCCGGACAGCAAATTCAACCTTGCGAACTTTATGCGGGTGAACCTGTATACGTCCCTGGGCGCCCTGAAGGTAGGTCTGGATATCCTTCTGAAGGAAGAGGATGTGAAGATCGACCGGATCACGGGACACGGCGGCCTGTTTAAGACCAAGGGCGTAGGCCAGAAGATCCTGGCGGCAGCCATGAATTCCCCGATTTCTGTTATGGAGACTGCCGGAGAAGGCGGAGCATGGGGTATCGCGCTTCTGGCTTCTTACATGGTCAATAAGAAAGACGGCGAGACTCTGGACGACTTCCTGAATAACAGCGTATTTGCCGGAAATACAGGTGTGGAGATGGCGCCGGACGCTGAGGATGTGGCAGGCTTTGATGTATTTACGGAGCGTTACAAGGCAGGATTGCCGATCGAGCGTGCAGCAGTTGAGTGCCTGAAATAAAGGTGATAATTGCGCATACAGTAATCGGGCTGGTAAAGCAGACCGGGTGCCGTCCCTGAGATTTTTGAGTATTTTTACGGGAGAAGGAATTGCGATGGGAATATTTGACGGGATGAATAAAATTGATCTGCATTGCCATCTGGATGGTTCCCTGTCGGTGGAGACGATCCGGAAGCTGGCGTCTAATATAAATAAGGAGCTGCCGCCGGAGGAGGAACTGCTCTCCAGAATGCAGGTGAGAGATGATTGCAGAGAACTGGAGGAGTATCTGAAGTGCTTTGAGGTGCCGCTGCCGTTTCTTTGCACAGAACAGAATTTTAAAGATGCGGTGATCGGCGTCCTGCGGGATGTATCAAAGGAAAATGTCGTATATATTGAGCTGCGTTTTTCGCCGCTGATGTCCGGGTGGTCCGGGATGCCATATGAGCGGATGATCGCCGGGGCCGTGGATGGCCTGAAAGCGGGGTATGAGCAGTATGGAGTCAGGAGCAGCCTGATCCTGTGCGGGATGCGCCATATGCCGGTGGAAGAGAATATCAAAATGCTGAGGATCGGCCGGGAATTTTTCCGGGAAGGCGTCTGCGGGGTGGATATGGCCGGTAATGAGGCCGCTTATCCGATCCTGGGGCAGAGGGCCTTTTTTGAAGAGGCGAAGCGTCTGGAGATGCCCTTTACGATCCATGCGGGAGAGTGCGGAAGCGCACAGAGCGTAAGAGACGCCATTGCTCTGGGAGCAAAGAGGATCGGGCATGGAATTGCGGCGCGGAAGGATGAAGCGTTGATGGAGGAGTGCAGGCAAAAGAGGATCGCGCTGGAAATGTGTCCCATCAGCAATCTTCAGACGAAGGCTGTGTCTTCTGAGGCGGAATACCCATTTGAGCTGTTCTGGAAGAAAGGCATGATGCTGACAGTCAACACGGATAACCGCATGGTGAGCGGGACGAGCCTGACGAGGGAATTTGAGTGGCTGCAGGGGCAGTATGGAAGCACAGAAACCGTCGCAAAAATGCTCACTGCAAATGCGTTGGAAGCGGCCTTTGCGGAAGACGGCGTGAAGCATGAGATCTGGAAGAAGATTCAATAATTATCAGGAAGCATTATAAATTTTACTATGGCGGTACCCTTTTCCGCGAAGCGGAAAACTGAGTTCAGGGATGCACCCATGCGCGATAACACTTTCCTGCGCAGCGGTACGTTCAAAGCGCATGGGGATTTACTGTGCAGGTCACCCGCGGGAGCCCTTCGGAGGCTCCCCGAATTTTTTACGGTAGGCCCGGTAAAAAGCGGCGTAGCTGGAAAAACCGCTCTGCAGAGCAGCCTCTGTAACGCTGTTCCCGGACTGGATCAGAGAGCGGGCGGCGAAAAGCCGCTTTTCCGTGATATAAGCCATAAGGGTGTAGCCCGTTTCCCGGCGGAACAGATGCATCAGGTAAGAGCGATCCAGAAAACATACATCCGCAATCCTGCTGACATTCAATTCCTCACAAAGATGCGCATTGATGTAGGAAAGCGCTTCCAAAACCTGCGGGTTCGAGCCGGAGGCCGAAGGGAAGGAGATATTTTTCCCTTCCGAAACGCTGTTCAGCAGGAGCAGAAATTGCAGCAGGGCTGAGGTCTCGAAGAGATCGCGGGCTGGTTCTGAGAGTGAAAAACTGTCCTGGCAGGAAAAAATCAGATTTTTCAGTTGGGTTTCCAGCGGCGTCTCGCGCAGACGGCGAAAACGCAGCACGTGGGAGTGCTTTCGGGAACAAAGGGTAAAGCAATGTGCCAGGTCAATGCCCTGGCTTTTATATTTTTCAAAGAAAGCGGGAGAAATGTACAGGATCAGCCGGTGGTACGGCGCGGTGTCGTGGATGACCGGGCGGTGCACCTCGCCGGCGGTTACCAGCACGAGATCCCCCGGCTGGAGCTGGTACGTCTCGCCCTCGACATAGTAGCTGACGCTGCCGCTCTCAAAATACAGCAATTTATGAAAATCATGGTAATGGCTCTGAAAATCTCTGGCTTCTGTATTGGTGAGGTAAAAGATGCGGAAGTCGCTGTTCAGATAGCCGGTCTTTTTACTGGAATTTGTCATGCCTTGTATCCTCCTGCTATTCAGTATAAAGCATTATTTGCAAGATTTAAAGCAGAATATGCGTTTTTATTTTTAAAAATGTTTCATAAACTGAAATACAGAGAAGAAAGTACAACGTATTTTGATATGAGATGGAAGCGGGGGATCAAAATGGAACTGACTCTTGGAATGTACCATAGTTTTGGAAATGACTATTTGATATATGACTGCCTGAAAAATGATTACGAGCTGAAGCCGGAGGATATCCGGAACATCTGCAACCGGCAGTTTGGCGCAGGTTCGGATGGGATCCTGGTCGGACCGGTACAGATCTTCGGAAAAATGGGCGTGAAGATTTATAATCCCGATGGCAGCGAGGCGGCTATCAGCGGCAACGGGCTATGTATTTTTGCGAAGTATTTAAAGGATGCAGGCTACGTGGTGAAGAAGGATTTCGTGCTGCAGACACAGAGCAGGGAGGTCTCCGTACATTATCATAATGAAGAAGGCAAAGAGATGACGATCTCCATGGGAAAGCTGTACTGCGGACAGACCTCGCCTTCCGCGAAGACTGAAGAAAATGAGTATGTTCCGGTGAATTACGGCGGAAAGCAGTATCAGGGAACCTGCGTCTGGATGGGAAATCTTCATTGCATCATCCCGATGGAGGAGATATCGAAGGAGGCTGTCTGTGAAATAGGCGCTAAGCTTGACCAGTCAGAGCGTTTTCCGGATGGGATCAATACGCAGATCATCCGCATTGCGGATAAAAATAATATTTATACGGAGGTATACGAAAGGGGAGCAGGCTATACGCTGGCTTCCGGAAGCAGCTGCTGCGCGGCGGCAGGCGTAGCGTATCAGCTTGGGCTGACTGACCCCTGTGTGTACGTGCATATGCCGGGCGGTACGCTGACCGTCCGCGTCGATGAGGAGATGAACGCGTGTATGACCGGCACTGCGGAATGCATCGGAAGGATCACGCTGTCCGATGAATTTCTCCGGAAATATCAGATCATGGCAGAGGGGTGAGAGTAAAGAGACTGAAAAACAATATGATTCAGGCACGGTATCAGACCAACATGATGCCATGCCGTGGCAAAAGCCGCCGGATGCCCGAACATCCGGCGGCTTTTGTGTTGACAGATTTCGTTTAAACAAATAAAATTGCAATGAGTTTTGTATTTATAACCTGTAAGGTATTCCGGGAAAAGGAGAAGGTATATGAGATATTATATTGGCTTGGATAATGGAGGGACAACGACGAAAGCTGCGGTTTTTGACAGTCAGGGAAAGCAGCTGGGCTCCTGCAGTGTGGCAACGTCAGCGATTACGCCGCGGCCGGAATATGTAGAACGTGACATGGAGGA
>CAYLPF010000099.1:0-3116 GCA_964385485.1 uncultured Lachnospiraceae bacterium
CAGAAGCTGCGGAGACAGAATCAGAATCTCTGACAACAGTACATATTCAGATGCCGGCAAGACAGTATTTTGCGTCAGCCCGGGGATATGGCGGCGAGGTAAAAGTGTCGGTATTGCTTGGAGATGAAAATGAGATCCTGGATGTTTCAGTGATAAGCTGTGACAGCGAGGATGAAGCAATCGGATATCCGGCTGCAGAATCTGTGGCAAAAGATATTTCAGCGCATCAGAGTACTGAGGTAGATACGGTAAGCGGCGCGACGGTGACGAGTGAGACGGTCATCCGGTGTGTGGAAGCGGTTCTTCTGACTGCGGAGAAGGAAAGTGAGGCATCACAGCCGGAATCGCAGGAAAACGAAAATGAAACAGCGCAGTCTGGATCGCAGAGAGATTCCGATGAAGCAGCACAGGCCGGAACACAGGGCGGCAATGAGGAGGCACAGATTGAGGCAGGTGAAACGGCACAGCCGGAATCGCAGGAAAGTGAAAAATACAGCAGCCTGACAACCGGGACAGCGGAATTCCCGATCGTGAGTGAAGAGAGCTTCTGGCCGACTGCTCCGGAAACACAGCAGGCAGAAACGTCATCCGGGCAGAACGGCTCGCAGGAGCAGACAGTGACCGGCCAGACACAGACAGAGCAGCAGTCCCAGACAGAATTTCCGATTACAACGCAGGATTCTTATACTCTGCAGGCAGGCAGCGCGGTGGTCGGAGACAGCTCCTTTTATACGGACGGTACAGTGATCGCACAGAATCAGTATATCTTGCCGGAAAGCGCTACCCGTTATCTGACCGCGGATGATCTGGCACGGATGACGCAGAAGGGCGTTTCCTATGCGAAGAACGAGATCTATGCAAAGCACGGACGTAAATTTCTGGCGAAGGAGCTGCAGGAGTATTTCGGCAGACAATCCTGGTATAACGGGACGATTGAACCGGCAGACTTTACTGAGACACAGGTAAATACGCTGTTTAATGAATATGAGAAGGCAAATGTACGGTTTATCAGTGAATGGGAAGCATCACATGGAGAATATCAGTATTGATACATGATGATTGCAGTCTGCAAGGGTGAAATGTGGCATTGTTTTGGGAGGGACGATATGAGAAAATGCAGGAATTGTGGAGAAAGTATTGACAAGAATACTCAGTTTTGCCCGAATTGCGGGATAAAAATAGAAGAAGCAGCAGAAACAGACGGCAGGAAAAATGCAGGAAAAGCGGGGGGAAAGAAGACCTTCGTGCTGATCGGCGCGGCAGTGCTGATCGTGGCAGTTCTGCTTTTTGTGCTGCTGCGGCCCAGGTATATGACGATCATACCGACGGAATACGTAAAGGTGAGCTGCAAGGGATTGAACGGTTCAGGAACCGCGAAGCCGGAACTGGATATGGAAAGCCTGCAGTCCGCGATCACGGAGGAACAAAAGCTGAAGCCTGCGCAGGAAAACGAGCTGGAAAGCCTTCTGTCCCAGGCCGGGACATATATTACTCTGTCCCAGGATGCGGATCTGAGTAATGGCGATTCGATCAGGATCCAGTGCAGCATGCCTTCTGATTACCTGGAAGCATATCATGTAAAAGTGAAAAATGATGATTACGGCTTTACGGTAGCCGGGCTGACCGATGTGCAGACGGTAAAGCTGGAGGATTACAGTACAGTCAGCTTTTATGGATTTGAGGAGCATGGATATGCCAGCTGCTATCTGGAATCAGAGCTGCTTTATCGGGATATTTGTGCAATGATACGTGAGGTGGATGATTCTTCGGCAGCAGAAACGTATATTTCCGAGAGATTGTACAGTGATCTTTTTTATAGTGAAATGTTCCGTCAGACAATCAGCCCTTCCGAAGGACTGTCAAACGGAGATGTGGTGACATGTACGGCTGAGATAGCAGAGGTGGACGATCAGCTTGGTCAGTATGGGATCGTTTTTGAAGCTTCTGAGTCAGAGTACAAGGTGGAAGGCCTGGAAACGCTTGAGAGGCTGGATATCGGGGAGTATGTCCAGGTTTCCTTTGAGGGATATGACGGCGCCGGGTATGCGGATGTTCGCCTGGACAGGGAACAGCTTGCAGCCGACCTGGCGGAAAGCTTCCCGGATGGCCGCGGCGGCTGCGAAGCGGAGTATCTTGGGGAAGCAGCTGTAAATTATGCAGCCGGCGCTATGGATTGGAGCGTAGAACCGGAGAATGGCCTGACGAATGGTGATGAGATACAGATCCGGTTCACGGGAGAGGAAGACGAAAATTATATAAGTTCTGTTGGTTTTGTGCTGGAAAATATAGATACGGCCGTGACAGTGGAAGGATTGGCTGCTCCGCAGGAGGTTGATCTGACAGACATTCTTCAGATTGAATTTTCCGGTATCACTCCGAATGTGTCCGCAGAGGTGAGTCTGGACAATAACAGTCCGCTGACAGCTTATCTGGATTACGATTCCGTCAGCGAGATCCCGCGGCATCTGACTGCGTATAATGGGGATGGAATTGATGTGACTCTGGGCTATGATGAGGAATCTGCCCTGTATGACGGCTATCGGATCGTAAATAATTCAAAGCATTATGAAATCGAGGGACTGGATACGTATGACTTCTCTTTGGAGAGCACAGAGCAGGAGAATCTGGCGCAGCTTGTCGGCGAGCAGAAGGAGCAGGCTGTCCGGCTGCTTCTCAGAGAGGAACGCGCACTGCTGGAGACACTTGAGACAGGCAGTGTACAGGTACTGTGGAGCCAGGTAAAGCTTGGCCTGCAGAGAATCACAAAGCTGTATTCTGAGGAAGGAAATGCGTACAACCGCATGGCGCTGGTTTACAAAGCAGTGATTCCGATGATGGCTCCGGATGAGACAGTTTCCAGCCGGGATGTTTATGTGATAAGAATATATGCAGATGTATCAGAGTCAGCAGATGGCACACTTTCCTGGGAATGGGATGAAACGGAATATTTCTATGAGTCAGAGGAAGCCGTTTCTGGATATCTGGATCAGTTGGCAGAGGAGACCTGGGAGGGAGAATGCGTCCGGACAGAGGCAGTGAATGCAGATCTGGAGACAGAACTCGCAGGGGAGGAACAGGACGGCCAGGCAGCAGAAGCAGAGGAGAATCAGACGCAG
>CAYLPF010000099.1:3216-5845 GCA_964385485.1 uncultured Lachnospiraceae bacterium
GGTCAGGACGGCCAGGCAGAAGAGGCGGAGGATGACCAGGCGCAGGCGAAAGCAGATCAGGAAACGGAAAAGTCTACCCTGGAGGAAGCGCAGCTTGGGGAGCTTGCTGCTTCGGAGGCTGAGCTGGACGGACACCACTATTTCCTGTTTGATGAAGCGGTGACATGGAAGGAAGCGAAGAAGCTCTGTGAACAGGCAGGAGGAACGCTTGCCACAGTGACCGGCTGGCCGGAGCAGGCTTTGCTGCAGTCATTGATACAGGCAGGAGAGCTGGAGCATTACTGGATCGGAGCGACTGACGAGGCGGCAGAAGGAACATGGAGCTGGGTAACAGGGGAAGAGTTTTCCTGTGCATATTGGGACAGCTATCAGCCGGACAACTCGGATGGAGCAGAGGATTACGCAGTGATCAGCCGCTCGTTTGGAAATGAATGGAATGATTATCCGGAGGATCGCGAGGATGTCGGATATATACTGGAGCTTCCGGGACAGGAACCTCAGGAAGGGCTTAATCTGGTGGACAGTAAGACGCTGAGGCATGAAAGAGAGACTTCCTATGATGCATGGGCGGAGGATACGTACGGAGATACACATTACGGTGCGATACTGCTTCAGGCGTCGGCGGGAGGCTGGGCGCAGTATGAGCTGAGCGGTGCGTACAGCAGGCTGGAAGGGGAGATTTCTGTTTACAGTGAAGCCGATACCGGGGAGGGGCTGGATATTGCTGTCTTTGGCGACGGAAAATTGCTGTGGTCCAAATGTGGGATCACGCGGGAAATGAAAGCGCTGTCCTTTGAGGCGGATGTAAGCGGAATACAGAGCATGACAGTTATGACAAGGAGCCCGGGAGCATCCAATAGCGGATGGCTGATCCTGGATCACGCAAAGCTGTACGGGAGCCAGACTGAGCTTGCGTCGGGTGAGTCTTCCAGGCTTGCAGAGCTTTATGTGATAAACAGCAGTGAGTTTTCACAGGCGTCCGGCCTGAACCGTGATACGGCTGGAAAGCTTCACGATGGCTATGTGGAGTTTTATACAGACGGAAATGCATTTGCAGCATGGAATCTGGAGGGCAGATACACTTCATTTTCCGGTCAGATCACCACATATGAAAAAACCGGTGCGGATGCATCGATGCGTGTAAAAATTTACGGCGATGATGAGCTGTTATTTGAGGAAAAAGAAATCAATAAGATGACGGGAGCGGTTCCCTTCACGCTGGATGTGACCGGCGTCAGGGTATTGCGTGTGGAAACTGAGGACGCGTCGGAGGAAGGAGACGCATGGCTGTATCTCGTGGACGATGTCCTGGAGGAGACGGGAACCGGAGAAGTGACAGAGGCGGCGACGGAGACAGAAGCTCTGGCCGGGGACGGGACAGAAACCGGGGCGGTGACAGATGCAGTGAAAGAAGAGGATCCCGCCGGGGCAGCCGCTGCAGAGGTTCCGGCAAATGTGACGGCGCTTGCTTCAAGCATGGTGCAGTATGGTTCTCATTCCTATTATCTGATCGATACTCCTGCTGTATGGGAAAATGCGGAGCGTTTCTGTGAACAGATGGGCGGACATCTTGCAGTGATTTCTTCTCCGCTTGTGGAGGCGCAGATCCGGAAGCTTCTGGAGCATTCATCCGGAAACGGATATTGGATTGGCGCAGCAGACAAGGAGCAGGAAGGAGAATGGCTCTGGGTGACCGGCGAACCGGTAGATTACGCAAACTGGTCTGACAACAACCCGGATGATTATGACAGCGAAAACGGCGGTGAAGATTATCTGGAAATTTACCGCGACGGGGGCTGGAACGATAATAATGAGGAAGAAATGTTGGGCTTTATCGCAGAGTTCTCCAGCGGGACAGAGATGTCTGATGAGATGGAGCTGGCGCAGATCCAGTATGCGGGAAACGCGTGGGATGGAGCGGATTATGAATATCTCTGGAAGGCTGCGGATGTATACGGGGAGGAACATCTTTCCTGTTATCGTCTGAATACTTCCTATGGCGGCTGGTTTACCTGCAGCCTGAATGGAGCATATGAAACGATCCGCGGAATGGCAGTGCCGTCATCAGGCGCAAAACAGAATGCGAAAATGAGTATTGCAGTTTTCGGCGATGGAAGATTGCTCTGGGCGCAGACTGAGATAGATGGCTGGTCTGAAGGGATATCCTTTGAAGCTGACGCAACTGGTGTCAGAACGCTGACGGTCCGTACTTCCAATACAGGAGATTCCGGTGAGCTGCTGCTTGCGGATACCGTACTTGTCAAAGCGCAGGAACCGTCTCTGACAGGGCGGAAGGCTGCACTTGGCGGGCTTCAGCTGATTGATGCCGGTGCATATGAAAGCCGCGCAGAACTTTTCCGGGACAGCTACGGAAGGGCGTATGATGGGGATATCAGTTTCCATGCCTCCGAAGGCGGCTATGCACTTTATCTGCTTGGAGAAGCATATACAGAGTTCAGCGGGAGCATTGTCCCGTCAAATGCGACGGGAGCAGACAGCAGTATGAGCGTGGAGATCTATGCCGATGATGAACTGATCTTTGAGGAGCATGGGATCACGCGGATGACAGAGGCGATCCCCTTTGACCTGGATGTTGCCGGAACAGAAAACCTGAAGATCGTGACTTCTG
>CAYLPF010000100.1:0-5720 GCA_964385485.1 uncultured Lachnospiraceae bacterium
AAAAAACCTCAGCTCTTACAACTGAGGTCAAAGAGCGCGAGACGGGATTCGAACCCGCGACCCTCGCCTTGGCAAGGCGATACTCCACCACTGAGCCACTCGCGCATTTCCTGTTTTTCTGTCCGCTGTTTTCCCCGAACATTTGATACTATACTACATCTTCCCATTTCTGTCAACAAGTTTTTTTTATTTTTCGAAAAAAATCCGGAGCGCTTTTGAGGAAACCGGGGGCGAAAATTTTTTCATTTTTTTGATAAAAATATATCGTAAATACAGGAAATGTGTGTTAAAATAAGTGCAAACTAATTTAAGGAGGAATAAACCAATGGCTTTAGTAACAACAACTGAAATGTTTAAAAAGGCTTATGACGGCGGATACGCCATCGGCGCATTCAATGTAAACAACATGGAAATTGTTCAGGGTATCACTGAGGCAGCCGGCGAACTCAACAGCCCGGTTATCCTGCAGGTATCAAAAGGTGCTCGTGCATACGCGAACCACACATATCTGGTAAAACTGGTGGAGGCTGCTGTTGAAGAGAATCCGCAGATCCCGATCGCACTTCATCTGGATCACGGCGATTCCTTTGAACTTTGCAAGAGCTGTATCGACGGAGGATTTACTTCCGTTATGATCGATGCATCTTCGAAATCCTTCGAAGACAACATCGCGCTTACAAAGCAGGTTGTAGAATATGCACACGCTCATGGCGTAGTAGTTGAGGCTGAGCTAGGTACTCTGGCCGGCGTAGAAGACGAAGTAGTCGTTGAGTCGGGCAAAGAAAGCTATACGCATCCGGAAGAGGTTGAAGAGTTCGTTGACAGGACAGGCTGCGACTCCCTGGCAATCGCTATCGGTACAAGCCACGGCGCATATAAGTTCAAAGCTTCTCAGTGTACAAGAAACGCTGACGGTATTCTTGTTCCGCCGCCACTTCGTTTTGACGTTCTGGAAGAGTGTATCAAACGCCTTCCGGGCTTCCCGATCGTCCTTCACGGTTCCTCTTCCGTTCCGCAGGAGTTCGTAAAGATGGTTAACCAGTATGGCGGCAACATGCCGGATGCTATCGGTATCCCGGAGGATGAGCTTCGTCACGCAGCTGAGCTGGCTGTCTGCAAGATCAACATTGACTCTGATATCCGTCTTGCAATGACCGGAAATATCCGTAAATACCTTGCAGAGCATCCGGATCACTTTGATCCGCGCCAGTATCTGAAACCGGCCCGTCAGGCTGTTAAGGATATGGTTGCTCACAAGATCAAAAACGTTCTTGGCAGCGAAGGCAAGGCTTGATCTTAAACAATTCTACGCTCCGTTTCGGTCGGTGCTGTGTGCCGGTGGCACACAGCGCCGACCGATATTCATGTATAACCGAAGGCGCTTAACATGGCCGCCGGCTCATTGTTCTCGGGTATAAGCTGACAAACCTGAACTCAGTTTTCCGCTTCGCGGAAAAGGGTACTTTCATAGTAATGTATCACAAATACTCCGGTTCCATTCTTTTCATTTAATGTAAAACGTTTTGTGAGCCTGTATACGGGATTGGCTCCCAGCATATCCGAGATCAGCTCCGGTTCCGTCGAGTAAAGGATCATCACACCGTCCTTTTTCAGGTGTGTCCCTGCCTTTCGGAAAAACTCCTTATAAAGCTGACGGATCTGTTCCCTGTCTTTCAACGATGTCACCTGTGGCATATCCGTAATGATCTCATCAAACAGGTATTCATGCTCGAAATCAAAAAAGTCTTTGTTGATATAATTGATCCGTTCGCCGGCTCTTGCCGTGTTCTCCCTGGCCTTCTCAATAGCTTCCCCATAAATATCGATTCCGTACATTGTCCCCGCCGGCACGGCCCTGGCCCGCTCGATCAGCATCGTGCCGACACCGCAAAACGGGTCGAGTATCTGAGCCCCTTCTTTCAGATATGGCTTTGCAAGCTCTGCTGTCAGAGCTGCATTCACCGGCGCGATCGACGCAGCAACAAACTGCCGCCGGTACGCAAAACGCCTCTGCGGAATCGTAAACAGCTTCACCATGGGCGCAAATGTACCGTCCTTCCGTTCCAGAAGCCGGATCTCAAGCTCATACTCAACCGTTGAGTTCACCAGCTCTCCGCCGGATCCTTTCTCGATGGCATCCGCTATTTTATGGATATATGCGCCTTTCTTCTCCGGTGAGATACGCCCCTTCAGTTCAATCCGGAACAGAAATGCTCCCTGTCCCTGATGGAGTTCCCGCGCCAGTGACAGCGCCGCCGGAGCCAGCTCACTGCCGGTCTTCATCGGATCGTCAACGGATAACGGCGCCACATCCAGAGGGAACAAAAGCTCACTGTAGGTCCGGATCTTCCACACATCCTCCACAGCTACGCCCTTAATCCGGATCCCGCCGGCCAGCATAGTGATCTGGCCACCCTTTATCTGCCTGGATGTCGCCTCCCGCTGACAGCGGTTTGTCACCAGGATCATATCCCTTCTGGTATGATAACCGGTAAATCTGTGCGTCTGCTTTTTCTCATATTTCATTACCATGCTCTGCAGGATGCGTATCTCCTCCGATATATGCTTTGACTCCTCAGCAGGAATATCCGCCGCCCTTAGCTGCTCCAGCCGCTTTTGCAGCATCCCGGCTATCGGGCGGTATTCCAGCCCGGAGATCGCTTTCAGATAGTCCGGCCTGATATACAGGGTCTTTTCTTTTTTATACGCGTCAAAAAGAACCGGAAGCAGATCTTCCGATTCCATTTCTCCAAGTATCAATGCAGCGTTTTTCCGGATCTTCGGATCCGGATCCTGAAGAAGGCCGCACAGCAGCGTAAAATCTCCGCCCAGGAGGCTGGCAAACGCCCGCCGGTTCTTCTCATCCTTCAGCTCGCCGCGCAGGGCAATTAAATTAGCTCTGACCTCCACACCATTTTCAATATTTTGATAATATTCTCTAATCATAACTCTCCTGTATCATTCCGCCGCATTCCTGCATTCTTCTATATAATCCATGACATCATCACGGAACTTCTCCCACTTGTCTTCATGCTCCACATAATACAACGGACATTCCTTGCCTGTCACGTCATAATGGCGGATAATATTTTCCCTCTCCAGACCATATTCCTCCACAAGATACGCCGTCAGATGGACGCAGGATTCATAGGTTTCTTCTGTGAACCTGCCGGAGTCGTCCAGGTGGCAATTTTCAATGGAAACAGACAGATGATTCATGGAATTCGAGGCATACGCAATTTCTCCCGGCGGTACGCACTCAATGATCTCGCCTTCGATCCCTATCACAAAGTTGGCGCTCATGGAAACATCCTGCAGATCCTTCAGGCTTTCAAAATAATCATGGTTCTGCTGAGCTGTTGTCTTTGGATTTCCCAGATAATGGATCACGATATATTCCACCGCATCCACTTTATCACCCGGTCTTGAGAACTCATTGATCGTAAGAAGCTGTTCGTCAATATCCGGTCGTGGAACTACATTTTCTGTTTCCTCCGTCTCCCCGGACTCCTCTACAGGTTCCAGCTTCACGGAACTGCTTTCCTCCAACAGAACATCCACATCCACATCATCCTTCGGTATCATCCGAAACAGAAGAAAAACAGCCATCACCGTCAACACGATTGCCAGAGTCCATATCAGTATATGATCCCATTTTATTCGCCTTTTTCTTCCTCTTCTACCGTTTCTCATATCGACCTCGACCAAATATAATTATTCACGCCTTTTAGTATACAACATTTTTCTGTGCTGTGCATCTCTTTTTTTGCATTCCGGCATATTCGCGATCAATACAATCTATTAAAAGGCGTTTCCCCGGCGTAAAACGCCGGGATTTTCTGTCTTCACAGGGCAATCCGAACGGATGGGGTCGGTAACTCTCCCCTGTCCGCCCGCGCGAGCCGCGTGCTGCTTCTGCGGCAATATTCCTTTCGCGGCACACCGCAAAAGAACCCGGATATCCTTCCCTATATCCGGGCCTTTTCTGCCTTATTAACTGACAGAGTATTCTTTTCATAATATTCTCAGAACAAAACTGCGGATATTTTACTGCTCAACACTGTAGTTCGGAGCTTCCTTCGTGATATGGATATCATGCGGATGTGACTCCTTCAGGGAAGCAGCAGAAATCTTGACAAACCTGCCGTTCTGCTTCAGCTGCTCGATCGTCGGTGTACCACAGTATCCCATACCGGAACGCAAACCGCCCAGCAGCTGGAATACCGTATCTTCCACACTGCCCTTATATGCGACACGTCCTTCCACGCCCTCCGGCACCAGCTTCTTCGCGTTCGTCTGGAAATAACGATCCTTGCTTCCGTTTTCCATCGCGGCAATAGAACCCATGCCCCGGTATACCTTGTATTTTCTTCCCTGATACAGTTCAAAGTCCCCCGGGCTCTCGTCACAGCCCGCAAACAGGCTGCCCATCATGCAGACGTTGGCGCCTGCCGCGATCGCCTTCGTCATATCCCCTGAATACTTGATACCTCCATCGGCAATGATCGGCACACCGTATTCCTTCGCCACATTGTAACAGTCCATGACTGCAGTGATCTGCGGAACACCGATACCAGCCACCACACGTGTCGTACAGATGGAACCAGGTCCGATTCCCACCTTGACCGCGTCAACGCCTGCCTCGATCAACGCCTTAGTCGCCTCGCCTGTGGCAACATTACCGGCGATCACCTGCAGATCAGGATACTTCTCTTTGATCATACGTACGCAGTTCAGTACATTGGCGGAATGTCCATGGGCGCTGTCAAGAACCACAACGTCTACCTGTGCCTCAACCAGAGCAGCCGTACGCTCCAGAACATTAGCTGTAATGCCCACGGCGGCGCCGCAAAGGAGACGCCCCTTGTCATCCTTTGCAGAATTTGGATATTTGATCTGCTTCTCAATATCTTTTATTGTAATAAGACCCTTCAGATTGAAATTATCGTCTACGATCGGAAGCTTTTCTTTCCTGGACTTCGCCAGGATCTTCTTTGCCTCCTCCACTGTAACGCCGACTTTGGCTGTGATCAGGCCCTCCGAAGTCATGGATTCTTTGATCTTCTTGGAAAAGTCCTCTTCAAAGAGCAGGTCGCGGTTCGTAATAATACCGACCAGCTTACCATTCTCCGTGATCGGGACGCCTGAAATACGGAACTTGCCCATAAGCTCATTCGCATCTGCCAGCGTATGCTCCGGTGAAAGATAAAACGGATCCGTGATGACGCCATACTCTGAGCGCTTAACCTTGTCCACCTCTTCGGCCTGCCGCTCGATCGTCATATTCTTGTGAATAATACCAATGCCGCCCTGTCTGGCCATGGCAATCGCCATTCTGTACTCCGTTACCGTATCCATGCCCGCACTCATCATCGGAATATTCAGCCGAATCTTCTTAGTCAGCGAGGTGGTGAGGTCTACCTGATTCGGAATTATCTCTGAGTAAGCCGGTACCAGCAATACATCATCGAATGTAATCCCTTCGCCAATAATTGTTCCCATTGCGTTTCCTCTCTTTCTGAATAGGGTCTTTCGTAAATTTATTCGCTTTGAATAACTACTCTAACAAATCCGTTTTTCAATGTCAACCACTGATTCAAAGAAATTATACTGCTTGTGACTACATCAGATTAACCTTCCGCGGGCTGATACGGCGGACATCACTGATAATAATGTCATCAAGCTCAACCTTGACGATCTCTCTTCCCTTTTCTTTGTTG
>CAYLPF010000101.1:0-5706 GCA_964385485.1 uncultured Lachnospiraceae bacterium
TACCTTGCATTTCCCGCAAAGGCCTCTCCCGCCGCATGGCGCATCCATCGTCCGGCCGGCAAGAAGCTGCGCCTGCAAAATGGTGGTTCCCTCTTCAACTCTCAGGCTTGTCTGGTCATCTGTAAATGTAATCGTATATTGTCGTTTCATCCCATTATCCTCAAAACCGCTGTCCCGGACAGAGCCGGGGCAGCGGTTGATCTGCATTGTAACGATAAAATTGTCTATACCGGATATGCCTTATTTTCCGTATCCGCCATCGCCGGATCTACTTTTTTCTGCTGAGCCTCTCTGTACTTGAAGAAGTCAACAGCTACCTGCGGGAACAGCGCATAGGTCAGGACGTCCTCATCCTGCTGTGACCACTGTGCCATCTCGCCGCGCAGCGTATCCAGCTCATCCGGGATCAGGTCTGCCGGACGGCAGGTGATGATCTCGGCGTCACCGATACACTTCTTCTGAACCTCCGGGTTGAACGGCTTCACTGTTGCGCCGTATTTTCCGCTCAGGATATCCTTCGTCTGCTGCGGAACCATCTTATAGCGCTCGCCCTGGATCACATTCATAACAGCCTGTGTCCCGACGATCTGTGAAGACGGAGTAACCAGCGGACACTCGCCAAGGTCTTTCCGCACACGCGGTACTTCTTCCAGAACCTCATAATACTTATCCTCAGCGCCGAGATCCTTGAGCTGTGAAGTCAGGTTGGAGAGCATACCGCCCGGTACCTGGTACAGCAGCGTCTTGATATTTACGCCAAGGTTCTTCGGATTCAGAAGGCCGCTTTCCAGGGCCTCATCACGGATCGGTCTGAAGTAATCAGCGATCTCAGAGAGGAGCTTCTGGTCAAAGCCGGTATCGTACGGCGTACCCCTGAAGGTCTCAACCATAACTTCCGTAGCCGGCTGGGATGTACCGAGGGCAAACGGCGAAATAGCAGTATCGATCACATCTACGCCTGCCTCTACAGCCTTCAGATATGTCATGGAAGCAACGCCTGACGTATAGTGCGTATGAAGCTGGATCGGGATGTCTACCGTCTCCTTCAGGGCGGAAACAAGCTCTGTCGCTGTGTACGGAAGAAGCAGCCCTGCCATATCCTTGATACAGATAGAATTAGCGCCCATATCCTCGATCCGCTTTGCGATCTCTTTCCAGTAATCCAGCGTGTACGCGTCACCCAGTGTATAGGAAAGCGCTACCTGGGCGTGGCCTTTTTCCCTGTTGGCTGCCGTAACTGCCGTCTGCAGGTTGCGCAGATCGTTCAGGCAGTCAAAAATACGGATGATATCGATCCCGTTTGCGATGGACTTCTGTACGAAATACTCTACTACATCGTCCGCATACGGACGGTATCCCAGGATGTTCTGTCCGCGGAACAGCATCTGCAGCTTTGTGTTCTTGAAGCCATCACGGAACTTACGAAGCCTGTCCCAGGGATCTTCCTTCAGGAAACGAAGGGATGCGTCGAAGGTCGCGCCGCCCCAGCATTCTACGGAGTGATAGCCAACCTTATCCATTTTATCGATGATCGGAACCATCTGCTCTGTTGTCATTCTCGTAGCGATCAGAGACTGATGGGCGTCACGAAGGATCGTTTCAGTAATTTTAATCGGTTTCTTAACTTGTTCAGCCATTTTAATCCTCCTATATTAAACTCCAAAAATAGCCATAAAGGTACCTGCGCATACTGCCGTACCGATAACGCCTGCCACGTTCGGCCCCATCGCATGCATCAGCAGGAAGTTTGTCGGGTCTGCCTCAGCGCCGACCTTCTGGGATACACGCGCTGCCATCGGAACCGCGGATACACCTGCGGAACCGATCAGCGGATTGATCTTTCCGCCGGACAGCTTGCACATCAGCCTGCCAAGCAGCACGCCGCCGGCTGTACCGAATGCAAATGCCGCAAGTCCAAGGACAACGATCTTGATCGTGCTCAGGTTCAGGAATGCTTCCGCGCTCGTCGTAGCGCCTACGGAAGTACCCAGCAGGATAACCACGATGTACATCAGCGCATTGGAAGCCGTCTCTGTCAACTGCTTCACAACGCCGCTCTCACGGAACAGGTTGCCAAGCATCAGCATACCCACGAGAGGAGCTGTGGACGGAAGAAGCATACAAACAACAATGGTGATGATGATCGGGAACAGGATCTTCTCCAGCTTGGAAACCGGACGAAGCTGCTCCATCTTGATCTTCCTCTCCTCTTCTGTCGTAAGAAGCTTCATGATAGGCGGCTGGATGATCGGCACCAGGGACATATAGGAATATGCCGCCACGGCGATCGGCCCCATCAGCTCCGTCTGCCCTAGCTTACCTGCGAGGAAGATCGAGGTCGGTCCGTCGGCGCCGCCGATGATGGAGATGGCTGCTGCCGCCTTGCCGTTGAAACCAAGGAAGATAGCCAGGAAATAAGCAACATAAATACCGAGCTGCGCTGCCGCGCCGAGCAGGAAGCTCTTCGGGTTGGCGATCAGCGGACCGAAGTCTGTCATCGCGCCGACACCCATGAAGATCAGCGACGGAAGAATACTCCATTCATCCATCAGATAGAAATAATGAAGAAGACCGCCTGCATGTTCGATGCCGTTCGCGTCCGTATACGGCTGGGCCATAATATCCGGATAGATATTTACCAGCAGCATACCAAAAGCGATCGGAACGAGCAGCAGAGGTTCAAAGCCATGCTTGATTGCCAGATACAGGAACACACAGGCTACTGCGATCATAACATAGTTGCCCCATGTCAGATTCAGGAACGCTGTCTGGCCCAGCAAATTGGACAATGTATTCGTAACGTAAGACATTTTATTACCTCCCAGTTCGTATTCACAGACAATGCCGTCAATTCAGAAAATAACTCTTAGTTCATTGTTGCGAGAACGTCACCGGACTCGATTGCCTGTCCTGCGGATACGTCGATACTTGCAACTGTACCATCCTGCGGAGCAACAACCGGAATCTCCATCTTCATTGCTTCCAGGATCACGATCGCGTCGCCGGCCTTAACAGCCTGTCCTACGCTTGCTTCTACCTTAAATACCTTGCCCGGTACAGAAGCCGTTACCTTAACCGCGCCTGCGCCGCCTGCTGATGGCGCTGCCGCTTTGGCGGGAGCTGCCTTCGGAGCCGCTTTCGGTGCAGCCTTCGGAGCTGCTGCCGGCGCTGCCGCGCCTGTTCCTTCCTCTACTGTTACATCATATACATTGCCGTTTACTGTAATTGTATAAGTTTTCATGAATATGTCCCTCCTGTACTTAGGCTCTCTGCCAATTTCTTTTATTTGCTTTTTTGATAGAACGTACTACAAATCCGTCACTGGATGTATTCTCAGAGGCTGCAATAGCGGCTGTGATAACAGCCACCAGCTCGAGGTCGTCTGTCAGATCCTCCTCCGCTGCCGGTACCGGCGCTGCCACCGGGACCGGAGCCGGAGCCGGCGCTGGTGCGCTGTCCTTTGTTCTTTTCTCGATCATATCCGGAATGATATGGAGCCGCCCGATCAGCCAGCTCAGGAAAAGAAGGGTAAGGAATACGATAGCGATACCCATGATCGTATTCAAACCCGCGCGCTGCATCAGTACGCCCATCGGATAATCGACGTCCCAGGTGATCGTAGCTGTCTGAGTCTCCGTGTTTACACTGTAAACAACCGTAACTTCCGTATCATCGTTGATATTTTCATATTTTGCGTGGCCCGAAATCTCCGTGCCTTCCGCATTCAGCTCGGCGTCTGTCACCTCTACGAAAGCTCCCAGCTCGTCCTTTACAGACTTCCAGTTCGCTGCGATCGCTGCGCCCGTCACATCGTCCCCGTTGATCAGGATGTCGATCTGCTCATCTGTCCAGGATGAGATCTGAAGGAGCTGTGATGCCAGAAGATTCTTGACGGCATCCTCCTGGGAAACCTCCTCATCAGCCGTGCTTTCCTCCTCCGCGCCAAGCTCAGAGCTCAGCTCTGACTCTTCCTGCTCCATCGCTTCCTCTGCCGACGCTTCGGTCACCGCCTCCGTTACCTGCTCTGTAGTCCCTGTCTCTGCTTCCGCCGCATATACGCCCATGGAAAAAGCAGATACCGTAAGTCCTGCCGCAAGTAATACTGCACTTAATCTACGCTTCATGTGATTCACCTCGCTTAAACTGTTCCGTGCTTTTTAGCCGGGCGATCATCTCTCTTCGTGTATAACATCTCAAAAGCGCCGATCACGTATTTTCTTGTATCTTCCGCTTCGATAATGTTATCTACATAACCTCTCTTCGCCGCAGCCATTGCACTCGACTGAAGCGCCGCATATTCTGCCGCCTTCTCGTTGATCACCTTCAGATCTGCATCCGCATACATGATCTTGGCTGCGAGCTGTGCATCCATCATACCGATCTGGGCCTGGCTCCATGCAAATGTCACGTCAGCGCCGATCGCCTTGCTGTTCATAGCTACGTATGCGCTGCCGAAAGCCTTGCCGATGATCACATTTACCTTCGGAACAGTTGCGTTCGCGAACGCGTATGTCAGCTTCGCTGCTGCCTTCGCGATCCTCTTCTCAGAGCATTTTGCGGTCTTGAAGCCTGCCACGTTTGTCAGGGAAAGTACCGGAATCTCAAAAGCGTCACAGAACGTAACGAACTCTGCCGCTTTCGTAGCGCCAAGCGCGCTGAGTACACAGTCAAAGGACTTCTCCAGTGTGCCGTCCTCACCGTATATCTCCGTACGGTTTGCGACAACGCCAACTGTCGTGCCGTTCAGGCGGATAAAACCTGTCACCATATCCGGTGCAAAAGCCGCCTTCACTTCTACGAAATTGTTGTCGTCTGCTATGTTGGAAAGGAGGATCGCCGTGTCGCCTGCCGCGTTCGCAAGATCCGCGCTTGCGCGGTTCAGGTCGTCCGTACATTCCTCATAAGAAAGGTCGTCTTCATTGTTTGCCGGGAGCATACATACCAGCTCACGGATCTGTGCCATGATCTCATCTTCCGTACCAACGAAGTCCACAAGGCCGGTTTCTTCACTCTGGAACGCGGCAGAGGAGGTATCACATGTCTCTTTCCGGTTGCCGTCAATGGCATTCGGGGAATTCACGAACAGTTCAGCCTTCTTGCCTTCCATGAATGTAAAATCCGTAAGCGCCGGTACAAGGGCAAGTCCGCCGCCGCATCTGCCGAAAATAGCTGTGATCTGCGGAACTACTCCGGATGCCATCGTCTGCTTCATATAGATCTCGCCGAATGCGTTCAGCGCATCCGTAGCCTCCTGAAGTCTCAGGCCGGCACAGTCCAGTAAGCCGATCACCGGCGCACCCATCTTAAGCGCCATATCATAGAGTCCCGCGATCTTCTTCGCATGCATTTCGCCAATGGTACCGCCAAGTACGGACGCGTCCTGGCTGTATACGTATACAAGATGTCCGTCGATCACACCGTAGCCCGTCACTACGCCGTCGCCCGGTGTTTCCGTCTGCTGCATGTTGAAATCAGTACTTCTGGCAGTTACATATCCGCCGATTTCAACAAAACTGTTCTCATCAAGCAAAGAAGCAATTCTTTTGCCTGCCAAGCTTTGTGCTGTATTACTCATCTTTCAGCCCTCCATTGCTATATTAATAGTGTTAAGGAACTGCTCAAAAATATCTTTTCACAGTTCCTAACCAATTTCTGCCGAGTATATAGTATCGTGTTTAACGGAAAATTGCAAGCTTTTTCGTCACA
>CAYLPF010000102.1:0-5624 GCA_964385485.1 uncultured Lachnospiraceae bacterium
ATCGGTTCCGTGCGGAGCAGCCGTGAATATTATGTATATTTTGCAAGGGAGTTCGATTCCTTCTATCTGCATTTCGGACAGGCATGGTATGCGCTGGAGCTGCTGTGGCGTGACGATACGCTGAATCTTTCCGGACTGGAGGATGCCGGAGACGGCGAGGGCGATGTGACATATTACAGGGGGGATGATTTCCCTGCGCCGCATAACGTATTTACGAATTATGATATGATCCAGGCCGGCATTGATTACAAAGGATATTCCAGAAATTATTCCGACAACTATCTGCTGCAGAACGGACATTACCAGTTCGCAGCCGATGACGCTCCGGTGCTTCTTGAGAACGGCCAGGCCGCTTCTACCGTGGAGATCGGATATGATTACAACAACGCAGCCTTTGTATATGATGAGCAGACCGGGAAGTATACGAGATACCAGTTCGGCGATCCGCAGATCGATATGACGACCGGTAACGCCCTGACATACGACAACATCCTGATCCAGTACTGCTCCTGGCAGCCGCAGGTGGATTCTGATACGTATCTGGACATTGATGTCCTCACGGGAGGAAGCGGCAAGTACATCACAAGAGGAAAAGCGATCGATGTGACCTGGAGCAAGGACGGCGCGACTACAGACGATCCGTTCGCGGAGGGCAACTTCAGCCCGACACGTTATTATGACGCGAACGGCGAGCAGATCACTCTGAATCAGGGGAAAACCTGGGTCTGCATCGTGCTTGATTCCAACAGTGATGATGTTCAGCTTTACTAGAACCTGATATTATGCGGGAAATGCGAATTATTTTTTTAAGAGGTCTGATGTGAAAGAGAAAAAGAAGAGTGGAAATAATTTTTTAGTCCAGGGCTCTATTCTGGCCGCAGCAGCGATCATTGCAAAAATCATCGGAATGATCTACCGTTTTCCGCTGCAGAATATTCTGGGGAATGAGGGAAACGGCTATTATTCCACGGCAAATGAGATATACGCGATCGTTCTTATGATTTCCTGCTTCAACCTTCCGCTGGCAGTTTCCAAGCTGGTATCGGAACGGGTACACCGGGGAGAATACCGTAACGCGCACAGAGTTTTTCTGTGCGCGGTGCGTTTTGCGCTTGTCGTTGGCGGAGCACTGGCGCTGATTACATACATTTTTGCCGGTGTGATCACAAAGTATCTGATGTCATTTGAACTGGCTGTATACGGCCTGCGCGTTCTCGCTCCGGCTATTTTCATATCGGCGATCATCGGCACCTTCCGTGGATACTTTCAGGGATATTCTACGATGGTTCCCACAGCGGTGTCACAGGTTATTGAGCAGATCGTAAATGCTGTTGTGACACTTGTATGTGCAAATATCATGTTCAGCTATGGGGAATCCCTCGCTGCCCGGGAGGGAAACGCGTCTCTCGGGCCTGCCTGGGGAGCGGCCGGCGGTACCTTCGGTACAGTGGTCAGCATCACTGTCGCGCTTATTTTCATGATGCTTGTGTACACGGCCCAGAAGAGTACGCTGCGCAGGAATATGCGGCGGGATCAGAGCTCCAGGCCTGAATCATCATATGCGATATACCGGCAGCTTATTCTGACGATCCTGCCTGTCATTTTGAGTACTGTTATCTACAATATCAGCAATGTGGCGGATCAGGGGATTTTCAACAAGGTGCTTCAGGGACAGGGGTATACGGATGCGCAGTACGGCGCCATCTGGGGTATTTACTCCGGGCAGTTCCGTGTCCTGATGAACGTTCCGCTGGCGCTGGCTTCCAGTATGTCCCCCTCTATTGTTCCGAGCCTGACTGCTGCCATGGCAAACCGTGACCGGGGAGAAGCGAGACGGAAGATAAAAATGTCCATCCGGTTTACGATGCTTCTGACGATTCCGTGCGCTGCCGGCATGGCGGCCCTTGCTAAGCCGATCATTACCATGCTGTTCCATCAGGATACGGGTGTACCGTTGTCCACCGGAATCATGCAGATCGGCGCACTGATGATCATTTTCTATTCTCTGTCAACGCTCACTACGGGTATTCTGCAGGGGCTGGGGCAGCTGAAACAGCCGCTGATCAATTGCAGTATTGCTTTGGTGCTTCATTTTATTCTGCTGTATTTCCTGCTGACTACAGCGAACCTGAACATTTATGCAGTCGTGTATTCCAATATATTCTTCGCGCTGGCTGTATGTATTCTGAATGCGCTTTCTATCCGCCGGTTCATCAGCTACCGGCAGGAATGGTACAAGACATTTATCGTCCCATGTGCTGCTTCGATCATCATGGCCGCGGCGGTATTTATCGCTTATTCTGCATTCCATACCTTTGCCGGGAATACAGTTTCAACGGTTATTTCCATCATTGTGGGTATGGCGGTGTATGCCATCGGCCTTGTTTCGTTCCGCGGTATTACCATTGAAGAAATATCCACCTTCCCCAAGGGACATCTGATAATCCGTTTTCTGCGGAAGCTGGGGCTTGTGCGATGATGTAAATGGCAGAGCAATATGGGTCAGAATATCTCAGAGCAGGATCTGTCGGGGTGTCCGCTCTGAGATATTCTGACCACTGCATGATATTATCAATGCGATACACTTTGTCTGAGGAGAAGTTATGGACTACAGAGAAAAACTGAGGGATAAAAAAAGAATTGTCGTCAAGACGGGCAGTTCTTCGATCACACACAGCGCTACGGGGGCGCTGAACCTCACAAAGCTGGAAATTCTGGTAAGAGAGCTTTGTGATATTAAAAATATGGGGAAAGACGTGATCCTCGTATCATCCGGCGCCATCGCGGTGGGACGGCAGGCGATCGGATTCCATCACCGGCCCCAGAGCGTTGCTGAGAAGCAGGCGTGTGCGGCCATCGGACAGGCGAAGCTCATGATGATCTATCAGAAGCTGTTCAGTGAATATGGACATCAGGCCGCGCAGGTTCTCATAACGAAAAATACCATGCTGGACAATCTGAGCAGAAAGAATGCTTTCAACACGTTTACGGAGCTTCTTGCTCTTGGCGCGATCCCCATTGTTAACGAGAATGATACCGTTGCTACATACGAAATCCAGTTCGGTGACAACGATACGCTATCTGCGATCGTCGCGGCCCTGGTGGGAGCGGATCTGCTGCTTTTGCTTTCCGATATCGACGGGCTGTATACAGATGACCCAAGAAAAAATCCGGAGGCGAAATTTATTGATATAGTTGAAAAACTGGATGGGCATCTGATGAGCATGGGTAAGGGCAGCTGCAGCGATATAGGGACCGGCGGCATGGCGACAAAGCTGTCCGCGGCCAGGATCGCTACGGCTTCCGGGGCGGATATGGTCATTGCCAATGGCGATGATTTTCATGTGATCCACCGTATCCTGCAGGGCGCGAATGTCGGCACTCTTTTTCAGGGCAGGCCGAATGAAGATTTTTATCTGATCGATGTACTTGAAAAGGAAGAGACATAAACATAAGGAGAGGACGATGGATAACAAAAAATTAGAACGGATCAACGAGCTGGCCCGTAAGTCGAAGGCAGAGGGGCTGACCGAGTCTGAGCGCAGGGAGCAGTCAGAGCTTCGGGCAGAATATATTGCGGCCATCCGTGCGAATCTGCGTGGCCAGCTGAATAATATTGATGTGATCGGCAAAGATGGAAAGATCGTGAATCTTGGTGAAAAATATGGAAAAAAAGGACATTAGAAAGCTTGTATTCTCCAGAAGGAAGGAACTGTCGCTGGAATTACTGAATGAAAAGAGCCGTGTGATCTGTGAAAAGATAATGCAGATGGAAGAGTTCAAAAAGTCTCCCTCTGTCTATATTTATATGGACTGTAAGGGAGAAGTCTCCACAAAGCCGCTGATCGAAGCAGCATGGAAACTTGGCAAAAAGGTTGCGGCTCCGAAGGTGCACGGCGAGGAGATGACATACTACTATATCTCATCGTATGACGATGTGGCGCCAGGCTATTATGATATCCCGGAGCCGGTGACCACTCAGGCGGCGGAGGATGAAAATGCACTGCTGATCGTTCCGGGTGTGGGATTTGACAGTATGCGTCACCGCTGCGGTTATGGGAAAGGATTTTACGACCGGTATCTTTCTGCCCATACGGATCATGTCACAGTGGCCGCGGCCTTTGAATTTCAGATGATGGATGAGGTGCCGGGCGCACAGCACGACATCCTTCCCCAGTACCTGATCACAGAGGAACGTTTTTTTGCGGACCCCGATGTACTGCTTGATTCTATCGGGCGCAATGCAGCGGAAACGGAGCCGAAGCTTCGCATGCTTTCCACAGCTGCTAAGAATGAGGCGCTTTTAAGAGCAGCGGATTATCTGGAGCAGTTTGCAGGAGATATCCTGAAGGCAAATGCAAAGGATCTTGCGGAAGCCCGGAAGAACCATATGCCGGAGGGCCTGGTGGATCGCCTGATGCTGAATTCAGAACGGATCGAAGGGATGAGCGAAGGCCTCCGCCAGATCGCCCGGCTGGATGACCCGATCGGAGAGGTTCAGGAAATGAAAAAGCGGCCCAATGGGCTGATGATAGGGAAAAAGCGTGTCCCGCTGGGCGTGATCGGTATCATTTATGAGTCAAGGCCAAACGTGACAGCGGATGCCTTTGGACTGTGCTTCAAGACGGGAAATGCTGTGATCCTGAAAGGCGGGAGCGATGCGATCCATTCAAATATGGCAATCGTAGGGATATTGCGCCGTGCTTTGGAGGATTGCGCTATTCCGGGAACTGCGCTGCAGCTTATACAGGTGACAGATCGTGAGACGACATCACGCTTTATGCGCCTGAAGCAGTATGTTGACGTGCTGATCCCCAGGGGCGGCGCAGGACTGATCCGTGCCGTTGTAAAGAACAGTACGATCCCTGTGATCGAGACAGGCACCGGCAACTGCCACATTTACGTGGACGAGACGGCGGATCTCGAGATGGCTGTCGATATCATCAACAATGCAAAGACGCAGCGGATCGGGGTATGCAACGCCTGCGAATCCATTGTTGTCCATGAAAAAATAGAAAAGCAGCTTTTAACCGCGCTGAAAGAGCGGTTTGAAGAGCATCATGTGGAAATGCGCTGTGATGAGCGGGCGCTTTCCTGCATTCCGGATGCGGTCCCTGCTTCTGAGGAGGATTGGGGGAAAGAATATCTGGACTATATTCTTTCTGTCAAGACGGTATCCTCGGTGGATGAGGCGATTGCCCATATCAACAAATACAATACAGGCCATTCAGAAGCCATCATCACAAAGGATTACTCGAATGCCATGAAGTTTCTTGATGAAATAGACGCTGCCGCGGTCTATGTGAATGCATCCACAAGGTTTACGGACGGATTTGAGTTCGGATTCGGCGCGGAGATCGGTATCAGTACACAGAAGCTGCACGCGAGAGGGCCGATGGGTCTGGAAGCCCTCACCACAACGAAATACATTATCCTGGGCAATGGACAGATCAGGCCGTAGCACAGTGAAAGGGCGGCATTGTGTGACGGCGGCACACGTTCAGCAATGGCCGGAACAGTAAAAAGCGTGGTTTTTTATTGAAAAAGAACCACGCTTTCGGCGTTTCCGAGAATGTGAAAATTGTGACGAAAAAGCTTGCAATTTTCCGTTAAACACGATACTA
>CAYLPF010000103.1:0-5598 GCA_964385485.1 uncultured Lachnospiraceae bacterium
TCTCGTAAAAAAACAGTTGAAAAATAGATACATATACGGTAGAATATTACAGATAATGTGATTCGATAAAATCCTGTTTGGATAATTATAAGGAGGAATAATAAACATGATTTCAGCAGGCGATTTCAGAAACGGCGTTACCCTGGAGATGGAAGGAAACATTTATCAGATTATTGAGTTTCAGCATGTAAAGCCAGGAAAGGGAGCCGCATTCGTCAGAACAAAACTGAAAAATATCATCAATGGCGGTGTAGTTGAGAAGACTTTCCGTCCGACAGAAAAGTTTCCGCAGGCACGTATTGACCGTGTAGAGATGCAGTACCTTTATACAGACGGCGATCTGTTCTACTTTATGAACACAGAGACATATGATCAGATTGCCTTGAATCAGGATGCGATCGGCGACGCTCTGAAGTTTGTCAAGGAAAATGAGATGGTTAAAGTATGTTCGCACAACGGCAATGTATTTGCAGTAGAACCGCCTCTCTTTGTAGAACTTGAGGTTACTGAGACTGAGCCGGGATTCAAGGGTGATACGGCTACTGGCGCGACGAAACCAGCTACTGTAGAGACAGGAGCAGTCGTATACGTTCCTCTGTTTGTTGAGACAGGCGACAAGCTGAAGATCGATACAAGAACAGGTGAGTATCTGTCAAGAGTATAAAGAAGATCGTTTTTGAAAAGTAATGAAACAGTTCTCTGGTGAGAATTTTGCGGAATCTGAGGGCACAGGAAAATTTATTCCTGTGTCTTTTTCTTGAAAAAATACTTGCAATAAGTGACATATTATGATATAGTAAGAGATGTAATCCACGGCGCATCAGTGTATCACAGTGCGGCTCGCACATTTTCCGGTTTTTATTATTGAGCAGTTTCCGGCGGAGACGTCTTAAGGATCTGCTCGGGACGAAATAATTTTGAAAGGTGGTTGTTATTTGGAATACGCAGAGTTTTTAGAAGAAATCAGACTCCATGTACAGCAGAGGATCAGCGGGAAGCTGACAGTATCAGTCAACCGTGTACTGAAGAATAACAGACAATATGCTGACAGTATGACAATTCTGGGAGAAGGGGACAATATCGCGCCCGCGATCTACCTGAATCCGCTTTACGAACAGTACAAAAGAGGAAGTACGATCGATGAAATCGCCGATGAGATTGTGCAGTGTTACGGGCAGAGCAGCAAGGGAGGAAAGATCGACCTGTCTTTTTTCTCGGATTACGGGAAAGTGCGGGATCATCTCGCGTGTAAGCTGGTCAATTATAAACGGAACAGATATATTCTTGATAAGGTTCCGCACTGCAGATACCTTGACCTGGCAGTGGTCTATTATTGCAGGATGGATCACCCGCTGATCGGCAAAGGCAATATTCTGGTACAGAATGCCCATCTGAAGCTCTGGGGCGTGGAGCAGGAGGAACTGCACGATGCCGCGATGACAAATACGGTCAGGCTGTGCCCGTATGAGCTGATCGCAATTTCTGACATGCTGGAGAACAGGCTGGGGGTAAAAGTCACCGGAGAAGAAGCGTGCCGGCTCCCCATGTATGTGCTCACAAATACAGAAAACTACTTTGGAGCGGTCAACATTATGTTTGACAGTATTCTTGAGGCGATTTCAGAAAAGCTGGACAGTGATTTTTACGTCCTTCCGAGCAGTATCCATGAATGTATGATTGTTCCGATGCTGGAGGAATTGGCGGCGGAAGAACTGCATCAGATGGTACATGACATCAATACGGAGCATGTTGCCCCGGAAGAGGTTCTCGGAGAGTCTGTTTACTGTTACCGCAGAGATGAGAAGAAGCTGTCGTTTGCATGGGAGGAACGGTGAGAAGAAAAGTGCGGATCCTGTCTGGCCTGCTTTTGCTTTTTTGCGGAAGTCTCTGTTTTTTGCTGCCGAATATCCGGGAGTGGAAAATACAGCGGGAGGTCGATCAGCTTACGGATGATTTTGGGGAAACGGAGGATAAAAGGGAATCGCCTTCAGACCTGCAGAATGACCGGGAAAATGAGGCGGGAAAAAGGACAGAAAAGGCGACAGAAAAGAAAGATACGGATTATACAGGAGAACTGTATACCAAAATGCAGGAATACAATGAGCGGCTGGCTGAGGAAGGCCAGAGTATCGTGGATGCGTGGAGCTATGAGCAGCCCTGCCTTGATCCTTCTGTGCTGCCTGACGGAGATTACACGATCGGTTACATTGAGATACCAGATATGGAAGTACGGCTGCCACTGCTGTTAGGGGCATCCAGAGAAAATCTGGCACAGGGCGCGGCGGTTCTTGCGGGGACGAGCCTGCCGATCGGAGGGGAGGATACAAATTGTGTGATTGCGGCTCACCGTGGATGGAAGGGAAGCGCATATTTTCAGTATATTGAGAAAATGGAGCAGGGGTCTTTGGTCTATATTGGCAATCCATGGGAAACATTGATATATCGTGCGGTTGACATCAGGGTGATCGATCCGGACGATGTGGATTCGATCCTGATACAGGAGGGGAAAGATATGGTCACACTGCTTACGTGCCATCCGTATATGTCCGGCGGCAAATACCGATATCTGGTATACTGCGAGCGATCCGATGCAGAGGTGAAAAATGATTGTATGGAGGAACAGAAGAATACAACGAAAGCAAAAAAGGCAAACAAAGTACAAAAAGATGAAAGGAACAATCAGGAGGAAGGATACGCAGCGTTTCATCCGGATCTGATCGAAGTGGAGAGATATATCAGGATAGCGCTGCCGCTTCTGACTTTACTGCTGAGTTTTCTTGTGATCTATTTCAGGTATTTTAAATAAAGGTTTCGGAGAGGAGAATAAGCTACAAGTATGAACAGACGATTGAAATTAGAGAAGTTACGCGAAAAAGCAGGTACCGCATTTTTGATCATGGCTCTGGTTATTGTGATGGCCGGCCGTGTGACAGCGGCGCCGGAAGACATAATTGATGATACCCGGACTGCGTCGTTGACAATCCATAAATACGACCTGACAGCGGCGGAGAATGATAATACGGATCTTTCTATATTTACCGCAAATGGCGAACGGGATACGGACGCGGAACAGGCATTGAAGAATTACGTTATTGAAGGAGTGGAATTTTCTTACGTCCGGGTCGGCAGCATCCATACGGAAAGCATCGAAGGAACAGTAAAGCTGATGTATGATATCCCTTACCGGTTGGAGGATGTGCTGGGCCTTGAAGACAGCCGGGGGGATCACAGGCATACCTCGGATGAACTGAATTCTGCGCTGAAAAATGTTCTTACTGATAATACTGCCGGGAAAAATTCACTGGAAGAGTATATTCAGAGCGCATCCGGAAAGACAGCGATGATGCTGACAGGGGAAGACGGCGTTACAGAAGCAACGGGACTGCCCCTTGGATTGTACCTTCTGGTGGAGACAAAGGTGCCTGCCAATGTACATACTACGGTGGATCCCTTCTTTGTTTCCCTGCCAATGACAGACGAAAACGGAGAGCGATGGCTGTATGATGTGGACGTATACCCGAAAAATCAGACAGATATCCCGGATCTTGACAAGCTTGTGAGACAGTCAGATGATGCGGCTCTGTATCAGAAACCGGAATACGGTGATACAGCTACGGCGTCAGAGGGAGACAGGATGGATTATATTTTTGTCTCTCACCTGCCAAAGATCACGACAGAAGCCACATGGCTGACAGAATATACGTTCGTGGACAGGATGGAGAAGGGAATCACATATAACCGGGACGCAGCTGTTTATTTTTATGATAATGAAGCCGATGCACGGGCCAACAACACTCAGAAGGCTGTAAAGAGCTGGCCTCATGGCAGCAGTAAATTTCAGGAGATATACGAGGTAAGCGGTTCAGAGTACAGCCAGATGACTGTTGCGCCTTCAGCAGCGGGTTTGAAGGAGATCAATCCGGATCTTTCGGGACATTGGATCGTCGTTTCGTACAGCGGCACTGTGAATTCAGACGCAACTCCTGTACTTGGGGATACGGGCAATACGAATGACGTAAAGCTTACCTGGAAGCGTACATGCATGGACTATACGGATACGCTGGAGGATCGAGCAAGAGTTTATACGTTTGGTATCAACCTGAAGAAGGAATTCAGCGGCACATCAAAAGCAGGTGATGCGGAAAAAGTACAGTTTGTGATACAGAACCAGACGGATGGGCATTATGTGACAGCCAGAAGATCGTCGGCAGGGCTCTATTACGTGACAGATGGCTCAAAGGGAGCCGATGAGTCGGATGCAACCGTATTTTCACCGGCATCCGACGGAAAAATGGTAGTTAACGGATTGGAAGCGGACACGTATGTATTGACAGAGATTCACAGCCCCGATGGATTTTCCCTTCTGAAAGAACCGATAACAATTACGATCACTTCTACTACAGATGAATTTATACCGTCTCAGACAACGTTATACGATATCACAGATATGGCAAATAATCCCCACAGTAAATTGATTGAGACACCAGGACGACGGGCTTCCGCCGTTGTGGACGGAAAGACTGCCGCAATGAGCGGGGACGAGGCGGGCGCCGTTCAGTCAGCCAATGCCCGTGTCGATATGACCGTAGTGAATACTCCCAGCTTTACGCTTCCGGCCACGGGAGGAACTGGTACGCTTCTGTTTACGCTGGCAGGGTGCGGCATGGCATTTGCCGGAGTTGTGGTTGCAACGAAAAAGAGCCGGAGAAGAGAAAGCTGACAGGATATGGACAGAAAAAGGAGTATCGTCCGGATCGTGCTGGTTTTCCTGTTCCTTGGCGCAGCGCTTGGACTTATGACATATCCTTTTGTTGCCAACTATATTTTCGAGAACAGAGCGGATTCGGTCGTGACTACAATTGAAAAGGTATCACAGGATGTCGGCGATGCTAAATGGAAGGATGATATCAAAAAAGCGAAACTGTATAACCGCGCGATAGCAGAGGGGCATATTCAGCTCAAAGATCCTTTCCTGGAAGATGCGGCAGAACAGGCGGTGAGAGATTACAATGCGCTGATGTGTATGACAGAAGACGGCGTAATGGGTTTTGTGGAAGTCCCATCCATCGATCTGACTCTGCCGATATACCACGGTACTTCTGAAAGGGTATTGGAAGCAGGGGCAGGACATTTGCAGGGGACTTCATTGCCGGTCGGGGGTGAAAGCACCCACACAGTGCTGACAGGACACTCCGGTCTTTGCAGCGCAAAGCTTTTTACAGATCTGGCAGAAATGGAAGAGGGCGACCTTTTTTTCTTAAGCGTTATGGGGGAAAAGCTTGCATACAGAGTGGATCGGATAAAAGTTGTATTGCCGGACGAACTGGAGGATCTGTATGTGGAAAAAGGGAAGGATTACTGTACGCTGATCACGTGTACACCATATGGGGTAAATACACACCGGCTTCTTGTGAGGGGTGAGCGCACAGTATATCAGGAAATCGCAAGGGAACAGGAGACAGCCCGCAGCAAAAAAGTAAAGTCAAAGTGGATGGCGGAATATAAAAAGGCACTGGCAATAAGCCTGTTTATACTGTCAGTGTGTATTGTAATGCTGATGATAAAACGTTACATTACAGGGGTTTACCATAAAAGTAC
>CAYLPF010000104.1:0-3018 GCA_964385485.1 uncultured Lachnospiraceae bacterium
TCGTCATGATGGGCATCGGCTATTTTTCTTATAAAAAAGGGGTGGTGGATCAAAATACCGCCGGACAGCTTTCCAGTCTGGTCGTCAATGTTTTCAATCCGATCCTTGTAGTCAATGGAGTACTGGGATCAGAGCAGAAAGGCGGGATGGAATCGATTCTGCTGAATCTCGCAATGGTACTGCTCTATTTCATTGTCCTGATCCTTATCAGCTTCCCGATCTCCGGAATACTGCGCACAGGTGAAAAGCTTTTTACCACGAACCGCCTCATGCTGATCTTCGGCAATCTCGGCTTCATGGGAATACCCGTCCTCCGCAGTATCTACGGGGATGATGCCATGATCTATGTGGCGTTCTATATCCTGGCCTACAACATTCTTCTGTATACATACGGAATACACCTTGCCGAAAAAGCAGGCGAGGAATTTCATCAGAAAATAACGCAGAAAAAAGGCAGGGCCGCAAACCTGAAACGGATCTGCAACCCCGGCGTATTTGCCTCGCTCCTGGCTGTATTCATTTTTCTTTTTCCGCCTGCGCTGCCGCAGCCGGTCTATACCTTCTGCGACTATATGGGAAATACGACGGTTCCGCTCTCTATGATCCTGATCGGTATCTCCGTCGCCAGAGAAAATCTGGCGGATGTATTCCGTGAATACCGTATCTATGGATTCATCCTGCTTCGCATGGTCGCTCTCCCCGCTGCCCTGATACTGCTGCTGAAGCCTTTCGTGCCAGACCCGATGATCCTTGGCGTTTTCGCGATCCTGATGGGTATGCCGGTCGGCAGCATCGTTTCTATGATGATCAAAGAAAAAGGCGGGGGAGACCAGTACTGCATCAAGGGTGTTGTATTGAGTACACTGTTTTCCATCGTGACAATTCCCGTTATCTGCCTGTTTTTATAATATGATTCAGAACGATCCCGTATGGCCTCCGGCGCTCCTTCCGCCGGAGGTCGTGTGCGTCATAGAGCCTCCACCGCCGCCACCGCCGTTTCGGGGTTTTTCTTTTCTGATCCTCGACACGGTACGGTACAGGAAAATATCCCTCCGGCGCGTCAGGCGGAAGCTTCCCTCCCTGACGTACTCCCTCGCGGTCTTTTCGAATCCCACAGATTTCAGTTGGCCGAACAGCGCAAGCAGAACAACTGCAGCGACAATGACTCCCGCGCCGGAAGCGATCGCCAGACGCAGGCCGATCCCCATATGTCCCTGATACTCGTGGCCTACATCAAACGGGGTTCCTTTTTGCGCCTCGAGAATGAATTCTTCTGCCAGCTCCCCGAACTTTTTAAATGCCGCGTAATACTCTCCGTCCGACAGTTTACCCGAGATCAGATCGTCTATTTTCTGCAGTCCATAGTCCGTAAAAACGGATATCGCTTTTCCCTGGGTAGTCAGATGGAAACGCCGCTCACCTATGCTGACCATCAGCATGATGCCGTCATAATCGTTCCCGTAGCCATACCCATTCTGTTCATAATAATCTTCTGTATAGTCCTGCGGGCTCTTGCCGCCGCAGGAATCTGTCGTGACTACCGCCACGTCGCACTGATACTTATCCGCGATCCCTGATAACTGTTTTTGCAGCTTCTCCTCTTCATCGTCATCCAGGAGGCCAGCCATATCCACTACCTTCTGCTGCCCGTCTGCCAGTGCCGGCATCGCTGCACAAAGTGACAGAAATACGATAAGCACAGGCAAAAGGACAGGAAGCAGCTTTCTTTTTCGTCTTATCATCGCTCTTCCCTCCTAAAACAGCATGGTGATCAGCATCGTCAGCAGAAATACGGCGGCAAAAGCCGCGCCCGCTATGCTCACTGCCTTGCCCTTATCAGAAGGGAGATCCCCGACAAATTTTCCTGTCTGGCCGTTCATCGCAAACGTATACAGCTTACCCTTGTACATCGTATTCAATATCCACACCGGAAGCAGCGCGTACGTGATCTTCCCCTGCCGGAGCCGGATATCCGTATGCTCCGGAACACACGTCGCATAGCCAACCATTGTACTCATAAAGGCGTTCACCGTACTCTGGCGTACGCGCTGGTTCGCATACGGAGCGCACTCCTTAGAGGACTGGTCATACTTATCCGCGAGGTATCCCGCCAGATAAGCCGTCTGGAAATCCACCGCCTCCGAATAATCAAACGGCTCGATCGACTGCATCAGCGCATCATCCATCTTGACGGACGCGTCCACCGGCACCTTCTCGAAGCCGATATCACCGCCCCGGCTTACCAGATAATACTGTGTCTCCGTGTAATGGTAATCCGGCGTTTCCCAGCTATGTATCCGGGTAGCCCGGCACCGTATCTCCGCCTGCGCGTCGCAGTCATACAGCCAGAACGGCACATAAACGCCCTTGATCTCTTTGATCCTGTTTTCCGTCTTAAACAGGGATGGGAGAAGAACCTTCCCCTTCAGGTGATCCCGCAGCCGTTCCTCGGCCTGCTTCTTATCCAGCCTGAATGGAATGACAGCATCGGGCCTGAGCATACCGCTCAGTTTTTTCATCACGATGACCGGATTGCCGCAGTACGGGCAGCTTGAGGCCGCCATATTCTGTTCTCCGATGATCTCGCCGCCGCAGGACTCGCAGATATACGAGACAAGATTTCCCCCGTCGTCCCCCATCTCTTCCTGGTTCTGCTGCACTCCGGGTTCATCCCACTGCGGATCACTGTCATGCTCCAGATACTCCTCCTCAAACTGCTTCAGCGTTTCCATATCAAACTCTGTATCACAATAAGGACATTTCATTTTCTGAATCCTGCTGTCAAAAGCGATCGCTCCGCCGCAGCAGGGACATTTATACTCCAGAATATCTGACATTTCAATCCTCCGTTCCACTTGCAAGAGCCGTTCTCCTGCTGCCTACGGGCGCTTTGCGCCGCACTCGGAGCAGAACTTGCCTTTATTTCTCGCGCCGCAGGCGCAGACCCATTCCGGCTCCGGCCGTTTCGCGCCGCACTCGGAGCAGAATTTGCCGGAATTTACCGTACCGCAGACACAG
>CAYLPF010000104.1:3118-5573 GCA_964385485.1 uncultured Lachnospiraceae bacterium
TTCCGGCCATACCCATCCCCATAAATCCGGCCATCGCTCCTGCTGAGTTCGAGGCCGCCATCCGCATCGCGTCAGCCTGCGCTCCCGCAAGGTTCGCCGCCGCCATGGTCGGATCCCGCATCACCGCGCTCTTCTGGAGCTGCTTTATCATATCCTCGTCCTCTTTTGACGCGGACACGGAATTTACGCCGAAGGAGGTGATAACGATGCCGCGAAGCTCCTTCCACTTCTTCGAAAGCACGTCATTTAATATATCCGAAAGCTCCGCCGCATGTCCCGGGAGTGCGCTGTAGCGGACGCCCATCTCCGATATCCTGGCAAACGCCGGCTGGAGCGCAGTCAGAAGCTCGCTCTTTTGCATGCTGTCCATACGGGATCGCTCATATACATCCGCTACGTTTCCGCACACATTCGTATAAAAGAGGATCGGATCCGCGATCCGGTAGGAATATTCGCCATTACACCGGATCGAGATATCGACGTCGAGGCCGATGTTCCGGTCGATCACCCGGAACGGAACGGGCGTCGGCGTGCCATACTTGTTCCCCATGATCTCTTTCGTATTAAAGTAATATACCCGCTGATTTCCGGCTGCCACGCCGCCGAAGGTAAATCTCTTCCCGATCTCCTCAAAGGTCCTCCGGATGCCCTCGCCCAGATCTCCCTCAAAAACAGAAGGCGCCCGGCTGCTGTCATACGTATATTCGCCCGGCTCCGCGCAAACCTCCGAAACCTTTCCTTCCTCCACGATCATCATACACTGTCCGTCCGCCACCGCGATCAGGGAGCCGTCCGTTATGATATTGTCGTCCCCGCGGCGGCCGGCAAAATGTCCCGTCGCCTTCCTACGGCCTCTCTGTACCAGAATCTCCGAATCCATTGAATCACAGTAAAAATAATCCTTCCACTGATCCGCAAGCGTACTGCCCGCGGCGCTAAGAGCTGCTTTTAATAATCCCATATCAAACCTCCGTCGTTTTCCTGAATCTTACCGGCCTGCCTTGCCGTCACACCGGCAGGCAGAAACCCGCGGAACACTCCGCTGCTTTTTGCAGGGCATCTGAAGCTCAGAACGCATCTTTGCCTGTATTATATGACAAAACCCGGAAAAGCTTTGCTCTTCCAGGTCCCTCACGCGCTGCCCTTTGCAGCATATTATATCAGAATTGTATACCCTTTCACAACCGGTTTTCGTAAATTTTAAGAATTCTGCAGCAATATCTTCTTCTCTCCTGCAGCGTCCCTGCAGATCTTCCCCTAATCCTCCCGGATCTCATTGGCTCCCAGAAGGAAGCCATACTCCAGCGGATCGTCTTCGTCCAGGATCCATGTATTCATTCCCGTAATATACGCGCTGCCCGTGATCTGCGGGATGACCGCCCTGTATCCGTCCAGTTCCACTTCCTTTACAATTTTGCCTTTAAAAAGGGAACCGGTAATGCTTTCATAGACAAACTCTTCCCCGATCCCCAGCTCGCCCCTGGCATACATAGCGGCAAGCTTGGCGCTGGTCCCTGTCCCGCAGGGGCTCCTGTCTGCCTGCGCATTTCCGAAAATGACGCAGTTTTTCATGTCTGCCAGCTCATTGTCTGTCTCATCATAAAACTCCACCAGATCGACGGTGGTAATATCCAGATAAGGATGCTTAACCTCAATGCTCCGGTTGATCTGCTCCAGCATTTCCATCCCAAGCTCTGTGATTTCCTCAATATTTTCTGTTTTCAGAGAAATCCCCGCCTCTTTTGCATTTACCAGCGCGAAGAAGGATCCGCCGAAGGATATGTCAAATGACACCATTCCTCTTACCGGAAGCCGGATCTTCTGATTTTCTTTGTATAGAAACGCAGGGACATTTAAAATGCTTACCTCATCCGCCTTGCCATTTGACACATGGACTTTGGTGCGTATCAGGCCGGACGGCGCATCCAGGACCACCTCTGTATATGGCTCAACCGCCTTTACAAGACCGGTTTCCACAGCCATGGAGGCAGTACCGATACTGCCGTGTCCGCACATATTCAGATATCCGGCGCTGTCCATAAAAATAACACCAAAATCAGCAGCCTCATGAACCGGTTCCGTAAGAAGGGCGCCAAACATATCCCGGTGTCCCCTGGGTTCCAGCATCAGCGCGGACCGCAGGAAATCATAATGCTCCATGAGGTATTTTTTCTTCTCCATCATAGTCTCTCCGGGAAGCCTGGGGAAGCCGCCGTAGATGATCCGCGTCGCCTCTCCCATCGTATGAGAGTCAATTGTTTTTATCTGGTACGCATAAGGCATAACGGACGGACGAAGCTCCATTTTCATTCCCCCTGTTCGCATTTTGTCATGAAAAAAGGCAAAGACAGCATGGTGAGCATCTTTGCCGCATGGATGGTGTTTTGACTTAATACAATTATATAAAATGCTTTTTTATTCGTAAAGATACATTTTTTTATGTATATCATTCAAA
>CAYLPF010000105.1:0-3130 GCA_964385485.1 uncultured Lachnospiraceae bacterium
TTCAGATTCAAATTGCTATTTACTCTGCATTGTGGTATAGTAACGTGGTAAAGAAACTGGCATGCTGATGCGGTATGATATCCTGCCACGTAATCAAAGACACCCGGCAGATTCTTGACCGTACTGCGCACATGCCAGATGGGAGGCAATTATGGTAGACAAATGGGGTATTACCATTCCGGAGCTGACAGGAAATGAAGAACGCGGCGTTTATATCTATCTGCCGGACTCCTATCATTACGAGCCGGACAGGCATTACCCGGTTCTTTATATGTTTGACGGACACAATGTCTTTTTTGACTCAGACGCTACATACGGCAAATGCTGGGGCATGAAGGAATATATGGATTATTCAGACACTCAGATGATCATCGCCGCGGTTGAGTGCAATCACAGCCCGGATCACGGGCGGCTGAAGGAATACTCCCCTTACACTTTTTCCGAACCGGGTTTCGGGAGGATCGATGGCCGCGGCAGAACCACGATGGACTGGATGGTACATACCTTTAAGGAAATGATCGACCAGAGATACCGCACGCTGCCGGACAGGGAGCACACGTTCATTGCCGGCAGTTCCATGGGCGGGCTGATGAGCCTGTACGCCGTACTGGAATATAACACTTATTTTTCCCGGGCGGCAGCCCTTTCACCTTCTATCTGGGTCGCCCCGGATAAGTTGGAACATCTGGTGAAAAGCTCCCGGCTTGAGGAAACCGTTGTATATATGGATTACGGTGAACTGGAAATAGGCAACCACGCAGCTATGCGCAGGCAGTTTGCAAAGCTTACGTCAGTCCTGATGGAAAAAGGCGTCCTTCTGGAAAGCCGCATCGTCCCGGGAGGAACGCACTGCGAGGCGAGCTGGGAACAGCAGATCCCTGTTTTCATGCATACGCTATTCTGCTGACAACTCACCGTCCGTATCATTATATATTGAAAACAAGACCACGACACCCGGGTCAAAAGATACCGGATGGGTTCTTCCGTACTCCGGATTCCGCGGCAGGGTGGTTCAGAATATCTCAGAAAAGGAGATGCATATGGAAATCCAATATTTTAAACAGTACAGCCCGGCGCTTGGCCGGGATATGGAATGCAAGGCCTACGGCCACGCGGGACGTCCCGTCCTGTTCATTCCGTGCCAGGACGGACGCTTTTTTGATTTCGAAAATTACCAGATGATCGATACGTGGGCTCCCTGGCTGGAGAACGGCGATGTCATGGTATTTTCAATCGATACCATCGACCGTGAGACATGGTCCAATAAAGGCGGCGACCCGCGCTGGCGCATCGAGCGCTACGAACAATGGATCCGCTACATCACGGACGAGATGGTGCCGTTCATGCGCCAGATGGTCAATGAGCGCAACGGCTGGACGGGCTATCCCGGCATCATGGCCTTCGGCTGCAGCCTCGGGGCCACCCACGCCGCCAACCTCTATTTCCGCAGGCCGGATCTTTTTGACCGGCTGCTGGCATTGAGCGGGCTCTACACCGCCGAATACGGCTTCGGCAGCTATATGGATGACCTTGTATACAGCAATTCCCCGGTGCATTACCTTGGAGGAATGCCGACGGACCATCCGTACATTGAGCTTTACAATCTGAAAAAAGCGGTTCTCTGTGTGGGGCAGGGACCCTGGGAAATGCCGGACTATACAAGGCAGCTCGACACCATACTGGCGCAGAAGGGCATTCATGCCTGGGTCGATTACTGGGGATATGACTGCTGCCATGACTGGTGCTGGTGGTACTCACAGGTGGAGTATTTTCTGCCGTATCTGCTGGAATAACAGCGCAGTCCTTCGGCCGCTCCATGGGTACATTTTCCCGGGGCGGCGGCAACGCCTTTTTAACACAGCCGAACAGGATCCCGCCGGAACGACAGCGGCAGGATAATATATTATTTCTTTACATAAGAGAGGGAGGCACTATGAAAAATTTTATCTTTATCTCACCGAACTTTCCCACAAACTACTGGATGTTCTGCCGGGAACTGAAAAAGAACGGCCTGAACGTGCTGGGAATCGGCGATCAGCCCTACAATGAGCTGAGCGACAACCTGAAGGAAAGCCTGAACGAATACTACAAGGTCAGCAACCTCGAAAATGAGGACGAGGTGTACCGCGCCGTCGCCTTTCTGATCTTCAAGCACGGCCGCATCGACTGGCTGGAGTCCAACAATGAATACTGGCTGGAGCGCGACGCAAAGCTCCGCACGGACTTTAATATTACCTCCGGTTTTCAGGTGTCCGACATTCCACATGTGAAATTCAAGTCCAAAATGAAAGAGTTTTATAAGAAAGCCGGTATCCCTGTGGCACGGTATCATATGGTGGATACGCTCGAGGGCGGCCTTGCCTTTGCGCGGCAGGTGGGCTATCCGGTCGTTGCCAAGCCGGACAACGGCGTAGGCGCTTCCCATACCTTCAAAATTGAAAACGATGAACAGATGAAGCAGTTCTACGATGTAAAATGGCCGGACACGCCCTATATTATGGAGGAGTTTGTGAACGGAGAGGTCAACTCCTACGATGCGATCATCGATTCTAAGGGAGAGCCGATGTTTGAGACAGGAAATATTACTCCGATGTCCATTATGGATATCGTCAACAAATCCGATAACTCTATTTTTTATATCCTGAAAAAGCTGCCGGAGGATACCCGGGCGGCCGGACGCGCCACAGCAAAAAGCTTCGGCGTAAAAAGCCGGTTCGTCCACTTTGAATTTTTCCGTCTCCTGAAGGATCAGGAGGGTCTCGGGAAAAAGGGCGAGCTTGTCGCGCTGGAGGTAAATATGCGGCCCAGCGGCGGCGTAACGCCCGATATGATCGATTTCGCCCACAGCACCGACGTCTATAAGATCTGGGCGGACATGATCGCCTTTGACCGCTCTACCATGCCCACCGGCAAACACGCCTACTGCGCCTTCGCAGGCCGCCGGGACGGGAAGGATTTCGCGATGAGCCATGCTGACATCATTGAAAAATACGGCAAAAATATGAAGATGATGGAACGCATTCCGGAGGTTCTCTCCGGGGCGATGGGAAATCAGATGTATGTGGCGGTCTTCAGCTCCCAGAAAGAGATGAACGATTTCTATAATGATATCTTGAAGTGCAACGAATAA
>CAYLPF010000105.1:3230-5567 GCA_964385485.1 uncultured Lachnospiraceae bacterium
TCCTATATAATCAAGCAGAAATTATCAATACTGAGCTGCCTGCCAAACTTTACCCCCACCTCCGGGATCGTACCGCAGTATGTAAAGCCGAATTTGTCGTGCAGTCTTCGGCTCGCCTCATTGCCGCTGGTGATGACGGACACCACGTTATGTGTCCGTTCATCTGCCCGCGCTTCCCGCAGAATAAATTCCATCAGAGCCGTAGCGATCCCCTGCCTTCTGAAATCCGGTCCTATGTAGACAGAAAGCTCCACTGTAGACCGGTACGCTTCTTTTTCCCGGTAGGAGGACAGGCTGACGTAACCCGCGACACGGCTCTCTGACTCCGCCACATAAAGAGGATGATTGTCCACATTGTGACCGTCGAACCAGCCGCGCCACTCCTCCAGGCTTTTCGGCTCCAGGTCAAGAGTGGCCACGCCGTTTATCACTTCATAATTATAAATATCCAAAAGCTCCTGCAGATCCCGCAGTTCTGCCTTCCGTATCTTCATCACGCTTCCGCCTCGCCGCCATTTGCTTTCTTTAAATAGTAAAATCCATATGCCGGAATGTCCACGCGCACTGCTTTCATCCTGCGTCCGGAGAACATATCTACATAATCGCCGTCTGTTTCATTGATCCACGCTGTCTTATCGTACTCACTGAAATTGAAAAGCCCAAGGATCTTGTCTCCGTCATAATATCTTCCGATGCAAAGCACTGCCTTTTCCATTGTCTCAACCGTCCACGTATCGGCATCGGACATAAACGCTTTCTCGCTCCTGCGAAGCTTCTCCAGACGATCCAGCATACCAAAGATCCTGCCCTGCACCGTATCCGGATCGTCGATCTTCTCTGCCAGTTCCCAGTTCATGGCCCCGCGGTGGATGTATCTGGAATCATCTGCCTTCAGCGGATCCTTCTTATATGTGTAGTCATTCACCTGCCCGATCTCATCTCCGCTGTAAAGCACGGGAATACCGGACTGCATGAACATATAAGCGTGCAGCATCACATCCAGCCGGATCGCGCTGTCCATCATCGCCTCATTCTGCTCGAAGCCGGCGCGCTCCACGCCGCACATCGATGCCGTTGTACCGCAGAATCTGGCGTCTCCCGTCACGGGATCCTCGTTGTACAGCTCACCGCGGCTGTTGCTGCTTCCCGTGTAGCCCCGGAAATAATCATTCAGATATTTTTTGTGTGAGACTTCACCGAACCCCTCTTCCATCAAAGTCGGATAATCCAGTCCCCAGCCAATATCATCATGGCACCGCAGATAATTCAGAAACACATAATCCTTCGGCAGCGCGTTTACAATATCAAGCTGCTTTTTCAGCAGGCGGACATCTCTGGTCGCCACAGTATGCCATGTGGTCGCCATCGTCGTCACATTGTAAAGCATATGGCATTCCGGCTTCTCCACCGTGCCAAAGTATGGCACAACCTTCTTCGGCTCCATGACAACCTCGCCCAGGAGCAGGATGCCGGGGCAGACGATCTCGCTGATCATACGCATCATACGGACGATCGTATGTACCTGGGGCAGATTGCGGCACTGCGTCCCCAGTTCCTTCCAGATATATGGAACCGCATCGATACGGATGATGTCGATTCCCTTATTTGCCAGGAAAAGGAAATTGTACATCATCTCATTGAACACCCGGGGATTTCTGTAATTCAGATCCCACTGGTACGGGTAAAAGCTCGTCAGCACGTAATGACCGATCTCCGGCAGCCAGGTGAAATTGCCTGGCGCGGTCGTCGGAAATACCTGCGGCACCGTCTTTTCATACTCGGAAGGAATCGCGTCATTGTCATAGAAAAAATAACGGCTCATATATTCCCCGTCGCCCTGACGCGCTTTCACAGCCCACTCATGATCCTCAGAAGTATGGTTCATGACAAAGTCCATGCAGACATTGATCTTCTTTTCGTGGCAGTCCGCTGTCAGATCCTCCAGATCCTCCATGGTGCCAAGCTCCGGCTGCACCTTCCGGAAATCCGACACAGCGTATCCGCCGTCGGAACGCCCCTTCGGCGTATCCAGGAACGGCATCAGATGAATATAGTTTACATTGCATTTCTCAATATAGTCCAGCTTTTCCCGGACGCCCTTCATATTACCGGCAAAATTGTCAATATAAAACATCATGCCCAGCATATCATTCTTCTTATACCAGTCGGGAGCTTCCTCCCTTCGGCGGTCCTGCCGCTTAAGCTGCTCATTTCGTTCCTCATAAAACCGCTTCATATTGTCACAAAGCTCAGCGAACATAGAATCATTATCATAAAGCTCCATATACAGCCAACGCAGCTCGTCAAGATGCTTCTGGAAACGTTTTTCGTAAAGCG
>CAYLPF010000106.1:0-5539 GCA_964385485.1 uncultured Lachnospiraceae bacterium
TCTTTAAAGTAGAGAATGTGGCTCCTGTGCCGGAGTGCGGGAACAGTTGGCTGAATATCTGGAAGGAAAATCTGATCTGTGATTTCTACGTCAGGGACAACAAGCTGATACAGATCAACCGGAATTATGACGGTACAGATATTGTTATCGGCGAGCAGAATGTGAGCAGTGAGGACCCGAACTGGATCAATATTGATATCCGCGGCGGAGCCAACGCTTATTATATCAGCGATGCCTATCTCGGCATGGAATATGAATGGACGGATGAAACGGATGAGGGGCTCATTTACAGGCAGGGGCTGAGAATATCGGAATGGGAACTGAATGATCTTGACGGTACTCTGAACGGGGATCAGATAGCGGCTATTATCGGATATAGGCAGCAGCAGGGAGCAGAATTTGATCAGGTTTATGTGGAATATCTGGATCGTGCTGTCGCAAGTAAGCTTTTGGAGAAGAAGGTTTTTGACGCGGCAAAATCTATATTGCGTGACGGCGGAGATCTGATCGTGCGGTTTGCGGAACGGAACAGCTATGATGCAGAAGAATGGTGCTTAAACGGTCTTGGGACGCTTTCAAAGGATATGCAGCTTGGGCTGGACGTTTCTGTCAACGGAAATCTGGTGCGTATAAAGCGTGTCTATGTGGGAGAGCTTCCTGTTTCCTATGCGGGACTTAATCTGTCGGGCGAACGATATCTGAATAAATATATGGCGGATGAAGGCGGGAATGAAGTGCTCCTGTGTACGGAAAAGAGCGGAGCCCTGATACCGTTTGGACCTACCATGGACAGCGGCAGCTATTATGATACATGGATGGATGAAGAAAACGGGACACAGTATGGGTGGATTGAACTGCATCAGATACAGGATATGGCAGCGAAAACCGCATATACGATCTGTTCTAAGAGGTATCAGAATCTCGTATCGGGAGACAGCTCATGGTCGATACCGGAAAATGTCAATAAGAGCGGCGCTAAAGGATATTCTGTCAATGAATCCGTAGCGACAGTGAGCAGCGTGGGCGTAGTCAGTGCGCTTAACAGCGGGGAGACCTTCATAACGCTCAAATGGACAGATCAGAACAAAGTCGTTCAGGGAGTTGTCTATCAGATTTATGTGGAAGAAGCTCCGCTTGAGAATCTGTGGATGGACGAATCGGAATTGGAATTCACTTTATATGCGGATCAGATTGATGAAGAGACAGGCCTGCGCAATCCACAGTATTACCTGCGGGCATATGCGGAGCCGGGCAATGCATTTCAGTCCGGCAACGTCAGGACGGGAATTCGCTGGATGATTGAGGAATGGAATGACATAGGAGATTACGACCCGGCTTATGATCAGGACAGCACCTGTTGGAAAGCTGTAGCTACGCAGGGTTCGGTTATTCGTTTCCGGACATTGTCGGAGGATGGCAGAGAGATTGATGTGGATTCGCTCGCATGGGATGACGGTGTCAGCATAGTGCCGGTGGGGACAGGAACGGCGAGAGTGCGGTTAAGCTACCAGCCTCAGGTATGGAGTGAAGAGGATGGCTGGATCGATGGAGATGATGAAGAGATCATTTATGGATATTGCGTCGTTACGGTAAAAGAAGAGGAAACATATCTGAATGGAGATAGCGCGGACTGGCCGGATGCCTGCAGCGTGATTCTGGCGGGGAAGGCGGATGTAAGACTAAAGGATGTAATGATCAGCAGATATGTGGATCTGGACGGGGACGGAGATGAGAATGAGATCGATTATTATTTTGACGAAGGCCGCTGGGCATGGAAGGACGGGAATATTTCACTTTCGGCCTATGCAGGAACCGGAACGTCCGGAATGGCATTTCCAGCAGTTTATTTTTATGAGGATGTGAATGGAAATGAGTGTGCGCAGGAGTATCGTATTTGGGTGGAGTTTCGTGAGATTGAGGACCTGACGGTCCAGGGCTGGGATGATGTTATGATCAACGCCGAAGAACCTGCCAGATTTTGGCTGAGTTTACGGGACGGTCTGGACGAATGCTTTAATTCACGGAATTTTACGGTGAACTGGAAGGTTACAGACTCAGCAAAAAAGCTGTTGGGTGAGCAGTATCATCAGAGAATAAGCGGCAGAGACGGCGGAAACGGAGATGAATACAGCGAATATCTTTTCTATGCGGAGGAAGGAAAAAGCTATGTATCCGGAAACAGTATCGGCACGATTGCGGCAGGCAGCGCGACGGTAACGGCGACCCTGTGCTATAAGGGGAAAGCAATACCGGGAATGTCGGTGAGCAAAGGCTTTAATATCGTCAAAGAAGATAAGACCTGGTTCCAGTTCCTTGCAGGAACGATGGATGAGAGCGGCAATGATGACGGAACCGTTACTCCGGCGGTTGGTGAATGGAGCGGAGAACAGGAATTTTGGTTTAATCTGGACAGTGGAAGAAATGATCTTCTCCTGATTGCAAGAACGGATAATCCGAAGCTTACTGCAGGCAATGCAAATGCGCTGACAGGGGATTATACCGTTACCTGGAAGTCCAGTGACAGCTCGGTCCTGGCTGTGACAAAGACAGTAGAAGATGTAGCTGAGACTTTCGGTGAGGATGAGGATATATATACTGTTTGGGGTATGCGGACGATTGCAGCGGTGAAAAAAACCGGAACGGTAAAGCTGACAGTGACGGCTGTGAACAAAAAGGATAAGAGCGATAAAACGACCGGTAGTCTGATTATTCATGTAATCAGGCCGGATATCCAGCTTGCGTCAGGCAATCTGACGCTCAATGCAGAAATGACGGAAGGCATTACCTTTGACAGCTATACCCAGGGCATGAGTCCGGAAGATGTTTCAGACACGGTTACAATCACCGACAGCAAGGGAAATCCCGTGAAGGATTTCGAACTGACAAGAATCTATTTGGAGGATGAAAATGGCGAACAGGGCGGCGTCACCAATCAGTGGCGGTTGACCCTTGCAAATAAGAATGATTTTTATAAGAAGTATACAAAGAAAAACGCGCTTAATTATAAGAAGCAGGCATTGATGTTCCATTTCAGCTATAGGCAGGGAAATGCGGTTTATACGAAGGACGTCGCGGTCAGTCTGACTGTAACCGATACTCTTCCCAAGGTGAAGTCTATCACATGGGAATCCAAAGTGAAATCTTTCTATACGTCAGGAGAGGGGTATGGTGTTGTTTATGTGAAGGTGCCCGGTGAGAGGATCGTTGGAGTGGAACTGGATGGAGATACCTGCCAGTATGAACTGAAATATGATGATGAAAATGTGCCGGAGGATGAAAGGCAATTAACACAGACCTGGAGCGGAGATATGGCGCGCCTGGTCATTGGTTTAAAGGCGGAGGGCATCAGGGACGCAAGGAATGCAGCAAAAGGAACGCTGAGGGTCTATCTGGAAGGGTATGAAACACCTGTTACAACAGCTTTTGTTGTTTCAGTGGATAAGAGTAAGCCCACGATGGCGCTTTCTGCTGCGGGCGAAACGCTCTATCCCGCGCTATGGGGCGACGAAACGGGCTGGAGAGAATATGCGGCCTGCGGCCTGACTGTATATGATAAAAAGACTGGAGAGGAGTTGTTCTGGGATGATGTTCAATATTGGGATGGAAAGGGAACAGCTCCCGATAGCTATATCACGATGGACGCACAGAGCAATTATGAGCTTTGCGTGCCGGAGGGCGGAAGCTGGCTGGAATTACGTCCGGTGTTTGGGCTGAACGAAATTGACAATAAGAAGAAATCCACCAGGGTTACGCTCACCGTGAAGATGCCCGGGTGGACGGAAGCGCTGAAGCTGCCTGTTTATACGGTTAAGATCAATACGGGAAAACCGTCCTTAAAACTGGGAAGTAGTACATTAAAGCTGAATATGTATGCGGGAAGTGCCGGGGAAAATACAGGCGCTGCAACCATAGGCGCTGGAGAAAGAGCGTCCACTGCGATTGGTTATAAGGACAGCGCTATGTGGCAGGGCTTTAACGGCGGCGATATCCGGATCACGGGCGCGAATGCGGCAGCAACAGAGGTTTTGAACCAGTGTCTGGTGTTTGAAGCAGATGATAATCAGGGAACGCTTTCCGTGCGTTTCAACGGACAGGGCGGGGTGGATAAGCTTAAGAAGCTGTTAGGATCAAAGAAGAGCAATACTTATTCTTATAAGATCTGGGTGACGGCAGGAGGAGAATATACGCTCACTGCGGCGCTGAAGGTTAATGTGTATGATTCCGAGCCGAAGGCTGCTGTGAAAAAAGCGGGCAGTATTGATGTTCTCCGCCGGGATACGACTTTTATGACCTATATGCCGACGCTGAAGAATGTTACGGGAGAAATCGGCGATGTCTGGATCGTGAACGAGAATGGTGGAACGGACAGCATGCTCAATGATATTTTTGAGGTATATTGGGATGGAAGCAGGGCGGTGCTGCGCGTAAGGCGCTGGGCGGATGTGCCGGAAACATCCTATAAGCTGAAGCTGGCGTTTCAGGTGAACAATGACTATACGGGAAGAACAGTCTATACGGATACGCAGACCGTGAAACTCACGCAGGGGAAGCCTTCCGTCACGCTAAAGGTAAACGACGGAAACGGCTGGATACTTTCGGACGCTAACTGGTCCAATGACCTATGGGATGAAAATGGTGAATTTATCGGAAGCCGTACCTGGGTTTCCATGGAGGCTTTGCTCAAGGATGAGAGTATTGCGGTCAGCAATGTGCAGTTGATGAATTATACGGATGATTTCTGGCTTTATGTACCTGATGAACAGTGGCCGGATGAAAACAACGACGGCATTCATGGTTTTGAACTGCGCAGGACCGGCTACAGTCAGGCGTTGAAAAAAGGAACCTATACGCTTACGATGCGGGTGACTTATCGGGAAAAAATAGGTACCAATAAGGATGTGACGGTAAAATGTAAGGTGGTTTTAAAGTAATATGCTGCGCTGCTGGATACAGCGCTCAGGCAGGTATAGGGTATGAAATACAGGTTTTGAATTAAGGGAAGAACGGGGAGAATTGCCAGGCGGTAACACCCGTTCTTCTCTCTTGTCAAGAGGGAAAAAGCTTGTTATACTAAAGCTGTCAGTTTTGAAGCATTTGTACAGAGATTTGAAAGGATGCAATCCTATGTTACAGGAACTGGAATATCCATTTGACAGTGAATATATTTTAAAAAAATCAAAGAGCCTGCGGCGCAGCCTGCTCTCCGACGGCAGCACGCGCCTGCACAAAAGGATCGCGGTGCTGGGCGGCTCCACGACCCACGACATCGTGCGGATTCTGGAGCTTTTTTTGCTGAATCAGGGGATTGAGCCTGAATTTTACGAATCGGAATACGGGATGTACTGGGAGGACGCCATGTTCGGCAATGAAGCGCTGCATGCCTTTGCGCCGGATCTGATTTTCGTCCACACCAGCCTCCGCAATATCCATACCTTTCCGGGCGTGAGCGCCTCTGCAGAGGAGGTGGAGGAGCTTCTGGACGCGGAATGCGGAAGGTTTTGTGCGATGTGGGATAAGCTGGAAAAGGACTGGCACTGTC
>CAYLPF010000107.1:0-5528 GCA_964385485.1 uncultured Lachnospiraceae bacterium
CCTATACAGACAGATGGGCCTGCCGGTACTCCGCCGGGGTACACCCTATGTTCTTCCGGAAGCAGGTGCAGAAACTGGAGTCTGTGGTAAAACCGCATTTTGCGGCGATCTCTTTTACCGGACAGCTTGACGAGACGAGATAAAAGCAGGCGGCGTTCAGCCGGACCTTTATGAGGTATTCGTGCGGCGTATATCCGAACGCCTTTTTGAAGCTCCGGCTGAAATGGTAGATGCTCAAATGCGCCTGTGCCGCAATCTCATCCAGAGAAAGCGGCTGATCCAGATTTTCATTTATATAAATGCGGGCTTCCTCAAGATCCGGAATGGATTCGGCTGCGTCCGAAGCGGGAGGCTGCATGAATTCCGTGAGCACACTGATCAGGTATTTGGAGAGCCGGGCGGGTTCGACCGGCGCATGGCTGGAAAGGGCGGAATATAGCTTTGACATATACCGGTAAGCGCCTGTGCTGTCCGCCGCTACGACAAGATTGCTTTTCTGAAGCTTCAGAATATAATCGTAGTAACCGCGGGCCAGAGCGCCGTCAAAATGGACCCAGAGGATCCTGCAGCCATCATGGCTGCCGTAGATGTGCGGCTTATAACAGTCAATAATAGCAAATTGTTCTGCGCGGAGCGTCCTGGAAGAACCATCCTGCATCAGATAGACGGTCCCGCTGATCACGTAGATCAGCAGAAAGCTGTCATAGTTAATGCGGTTTACGATGTAGTCGCTGTTACATTCGTAAAGCCCGATACAAAGAGGATATAAAAACAGAGACGAATCCGTTTCATTGGTGGTGTGAAAGAAAATCTGGCTGCTGGGCAAAACGCCGGGTTCCTGAACTCTCATACAATTCTCCCTGACCTGCGTAAAGCAGGATAATATTTCAGAAATTTTGCCATTTTGCGCAAGATTTCATTTGCAAGTGACTTAAACTCAGTTTTCCGCCTGTGCGGAAAAAGTATACTTAATTATTATATCTTATCAGATGAAATATTTCTATACTCTGGTTTTATCTGGCCTCTGAAAATTTGAAAACAAAGTTACTGTTCAGCCGGCGGCTGAAGGTAAAGGAAAGCGAGGAGCATAATCATGAAACAATCTGCGAACCGGGCCCGGGCATGGGCAGAAAGGGTTACGATCCCGACCTATGACATTGGAAAGCCTGACAAAAACCCTATGTTTCTGGAAAAGAGAGTGTATCAGGGCAGCAGCGGCAAGGTGTACCCGCTGCCGGTAGTGGACAAAATCTGCGACGAGAAGAAAGACAGGGAATATACGGCAGTATATCTGGAAAACCAATACATCCGGATCATGGTTCTTCCGGAGCTTGGCGGCAGGATACAGCGGGCTTACGACAAGACCAATGGTTATGATTTTGTGTATTATAATGAAGTGATCAAGCCTGCCCTGGTCGGCCTCACCGGGCCATGGATCAGCGGCGGTATTGAATTTAACTGGCCGCAACACCACAGACCGACGACCTTCGCTCCTGTAGATTACCGGATCGGCGAAAGTGAGGATGGGAGCTGCTTTGTCGAGTGCAGCGAAGTGGATCAGATGTACGGCACCAAGGGCAAGATGCGCTTTACCCTGTATCCGGACCGTTCTTATATCGAGATCAAAGGACAGCTTTACAACCGGACCAATCTGCCGCAGACGTTTCTGTGGTGGGCGAACCCGGCGGTTGCGGTCAACGATCATACCCAGTCCATTTTCCCGCCGGATGTGACTGCCGTATACGATCATGGTAAGAGGGACGTTTCGAATTTCCCGATCGCCACCGGCGTATATTATAAGCACGATTACGGCGCGGGCGTGGATATTTCCAGATATAAGAATATCCCGGTTCCCACAAGCTATATGTGCGCTCATTCTGACTTCAATTTTGTCGGCGGTTATGATTATGAAAAGAAAGCGGGGATCCTCCATATTGCGGATCATCATGTGAGCCCCGGCAAAAAGCAGTGGACATGGGGCTGCGGGGATTTCGGGCAGGCGTGGGACAGGAATCTCACGGACGCCAACGGGCCGTATATCGAGCTTATGACCGGTATGTATTGTGACAACCAGCCGGATTTCACCTGGCTTATGCCCTTTGAGGAGAAGGTATTTACGCAGTATTTTATGCCATATAAGGCATGCGCGGATGTGAAAAATGCCAGCACGGAGGCAGTGCTGAACCTCAGGAAGGAAGGCGGGCGGGCACACATTGCCGTGTATGCGACCGGAGCCTATGAAGACGCAAGGGTAGTCCTGACGGCGGCGGGGAAGACGATTTTTGAGAGGACGGGTCTTCTCTCTCCGAACGATCTGGTCGAGGCTTCTGTAGAGACGGATGCAGAGGAAACAAAGCTGACGCTTGCTGTATATGACCGGGACGGCAGATGTATGCTTTCCTATACGCCCGCAAAGAAAAAAATCGAGAGGATCCCGGATCCGATGCCCCCGGCAAAGCTTCCGGAGGAGATCCTTACCTGTGAAGAGCTTTATCTGACCGGGCTCCACATCGAGCAGTACCGGCATGCGACTTATCTGCCGGATCCGTATTATCTGGAGGCGCTGAAGAGGGATCCGGGAGACATCCGGGCCAACAATGCGTACGGAATGCTGCTCCTGCGCCGCGGCCAATTCGCGCAGTCCGAACCATATTTCCGCGCCGCGATCTCGCGTATGACAGACCGCAATCCGAATCCTTATGATTCGGAAGGGTATTTTAACCTGGGTCTGAGCCTCTGGTATCAGGGGCGGGACGATGAGGCGTACGACGCGTTTTTCAAATCTACGTGGACGGCTGCGCAGCAGGAGACTGGCTATTATTATATTGCTGCGATCGACGCCAGACGCGGCGATTATGCGCTTGCGCTGGAGCACATAGAAAGCAGCCTTGTGAAAAATTATCACAATCTGAAGGCGCGTGCCCTGAAAGGGATGCTGCTTGATAAGCTGGGGCGCAGGGCGGAGGCAGAGGCCTGGTTTGCAGAGAACCTGAAGCTTGACGCGTTTGATTATGTGTCCGGCATTGAGCTGGGCGGGATCGCATCGGTGAAAGCGCTGATGGGTGACCGGATCAGCAGTTATATCGAGTGTGCGATCGATTATGCGGATGCGGGCTTCTACCGGAAAGCGGCTGCTGTGCTGGAGGCGTGCGATGGCAGGACCCCGATGGTGCTGTATCATCAGGCGCTTTATACGGGTAAGTATGACCGTGGAGTCGAGGCTGAATTGCTTCAGAGGGCGGCGGCTGCCGATCCCCTGTATTGTTTCCCGAATAAGCTGGAGGACATCACCGCGCTCTCAAATGCGATTTCCAAAAACAGCAAAGATGCCAGGGCGCTTTATTATCTGGGATGCCTGTGGTATGATAAGAGGCAGTATGAGGAGGCGATCGGCTGCTTTGAAAAGAGCAGCGCCATTGACGGCACGTTCCCGACGGTGTGGAGAAATCTTTCGCTTGCTTATTTCAATAAGAGGAATGACAGGGAGAGGGCGCGCGTGTGCATGGAAAAGGCGTATGCGCTGGACGAGTCCGACGCGCGGATTCTCCTGGAACTCTATCAGCTCTATGGGAAGCTGGGAATGCCGGTAGCGGAGCGGTTTGCTTTCCTGCATGAACACAGGGATACCGTATGGATGCGGGACGATCTTTACGTGGAATACTGCGCCCTCCTCAATCTGTTGGGCCGGTATCAGGAGGCGTATGAGCTTATCATGGCGCACAGGTTCCATCCCTGGGAAGGCGGAGAAGGAAAAGTGACCACACAGTACGCCACCGCGCTTACGCAGATGGCGGTTCAGGCGATGGGTGAGAAGGACTATGCCGGGGCGAGGGAGCTTCTGTTAAAAGCGCTTGTATTTCCGCACAATCTGGGTGAGGGCAAGCTGGAAGGAGCCAAAGACAACAATATTTATTATTACCTTGGACTGTGCGAGCGGAATCTTGGCAATGAAGGAAAGGCAGCCGAATATCTGCAGCGTGCGGCTGACGGGGATGAGGAACCGGCGAGCGCTATGTACTACAATGACCAGCCGGCGGACATGATCCTGTATGAGGGGCTTGCGAACCGGGCGCTTGGCAGGGAAGAAAAGGCGTCCTCCCGCTTCTATAAGCTGATCAGCTACGGGGAGAAGCATTATTACGATCAGGTAAAGATCGATTACTTTGCGGTCTCCCTGCCGGATCTGCAGTTGTTTGACGAGGATCTTACTTTGCGGAACAGGGCGCACTGCGAATATCTGATCGCGCTGGGAAGCTGCGGAATGGCGGATATGGAGCGGGCGTCGAAGTGCTTTGACGCGGTGCTGCGCATTGACTGCGCCCATGCGGGAGCCACACTGCACAGAAAGCTTTTTGGCTGCTGAAAGGCTGCCCTGCTTTATGCAGGTCAGGAAGGACAATAGAATGGAAGATAGAAAAAACCGGAAATCTGCCGGGAGCCTGAGTACCGTCCGGCTCCCCCGGATCCGGGAGGAGAGCTGGCATGGACAGCAGGCGGTTGCGCTCGAAAATGAGCATATACGGGTAATTGCCCTGCCAGGCCTGGGCGGGAAAATTGCGTCTATTATCTTGAGGCGAAGCGGTTTTCCGGATTTTGAGCTGGCGGCGCAGCCGGGACGTATCCCTTACCGCATTCCGAAACGGGATACGGGTTTTGCCGAGTGCGACGCGTCCGGAATCGACGACGCGTTTCCGACGATCGATCCGGGCAGCCTGCCGGGCGATGGCCGTATGTTTCATTATACCGACCACGGGGAGATCTGGCGCAGCCCATTCGCATACAAAATAAACAAAGATAGCCTTGCCATGGAATATGAAAGCATGGAAAACCCGTTCTTTTACCGGAAGACGCTGACTCTGCTGGAGCAGGGCGTCCGGATCCGGTGGCATATCGCGAACACAGGCGATGTGCCGTTTCCGTTCCTGTGGACGATGCATGGCCTGGTGCGGTATGAGCCGGACATGGAACTGCTGTACCCGGAGGAAATCAGGCTTTTTCTGAACGTGCTGGATTGCCCGGAGCTGAAAAGCGCCGGGACGGAGCATGTGCCGGGGACAGGCTGGGATTTTCACCGTGTACCGGCGGCGGACTCCGGCACGCAGATGAAATACTATGCAGCCCAAAAGGTGTACGCCGGATGGTGCGGCTATCGCTATCCCGGCTCACAGGTGCGCTGCATTCTGCGGTATGACGCGGAGAAGCTGCCCTGGCTTGGCATGTGGATCACAGCCGGAGGCTTCCGGGGAGACTATAATTGCGCGTGGGAACCATCCACCGGATTCTATGACGGGGTGGAGCGGGCTCGCGAGACGGATACGCTTCGCGTGCTGGACGCGGGGGAAACCTTTGAGTTTGAGGCGGAATATCGGCTGGAAGGGGAGAGCTGCTGAACCCCCAAAATCTCAGAACAGATGCATAAGGTATTTTATTGCTTCGCAATATGCATCTGGCGCGGCAAAAATGTGCGAAGCACATTTTTGTTCTCTGTACGGTTGTTCTTCAGAGTATCCAACCGTGCGGGTGCGCCC
>CAYLPF010000108.1:0-5497 GCA_964385485.1 uncultured Lachnospiraceae bacterium
TATTGCCATCCTCATCCGTCATATGCGTTCCATCCGCCGAGCGGATCATCCTGGGCTTTCCGCCGATGGACCCAAAAGCCCGTACCGGGCTGTTCACCCCACCCGGGATCACCTTACACGCCCGCTCAAATAATGCTTCCGATTTCGTCATAATATCTCCCTTTCGTACCTCCATATTTAACCAGCTCACAGCCGAATTGCCTGCTGTTCGGCCTGCCAGCTCACAGCAGGATTATTTTCTGTCCCGGAGGTGGACCTATAGGGGACGTCCGCCGCAGGGACAGAAAATAATCCTGCGTCCTGATATCCAATATCAACGGCACAATGTTACCCAATCTTCCCTTCCCGCATATACTGCGCGATCTCCTGCGCATAATACGTCAGGTAAATGTCACATCCCGCCCGGAACGCCGACGCCGCTGTCTCGCAGATGATCTTTTCTTCGTCGATGTATCCGAGCTTTGCCCCGGCCTTTATCATCGCGTACTCGCCGCTGACACTGTAAGATGCCACCGGAACGTGTACCGCATCCTTGATCTTTGCTACCATATCCAGATACGACATCGCCGGTTTCACCATAATGATATCCGCGCCCTCCTGAACATCCAGAAGCGCCTCCTTGATACCTTCCCTGCTGTTGTGATAATCCATCTGGTAGCTCTTCCGGTCTCCGAATGCCGGTGCGGATCCGGCCGCATCCCGGAACGGGCCATAGAATGCCGATGCGTATTTTACCGCATAGGACATGATCGGCCTGTTCACATAGCCGTTCGCATCCAGCATATCCCGGATAGCCGCTACTCTTCCGTCCATCATATCGGAGGGCGCGACCATATCCGCCCCCGCCTGTACATGGGTGAGCGCTGTTTTTGCCAATAGCTTCAGCGTCTCATCATTGTTGACCTCATGACCGCAGAGCACGCCGCAGTGGCCGTGAGAAGTATACTCGCACATACAGACGTCCGTGATCAGGTACATTTCCGGAAATTCCCTCCGGGCTCTGGCGACCGCCTTCTGGACGATCCCATCCTGCGCATACGCACCGCTTCCCACTTCATCCTTGTGATCCGGGATTCCAAAGAACATCACACTGGAAACTCCCTCATCCAGAAGCTCCTCAAGCTTTTTTTCCATCGTATCGATACTGTATCGGTACTGCCCCGGCATCGTCGGGATCTCCTCCACAATATCTGTCCCTTCCTTTACAAAGATCGGATAGATCAAAGATGACGGATCTACCCTTGTCTCCCGCACCATTTTTCGCAGCATTTCACCGTAACGAAGCCTTCTCGGCCTGATTCTCATATCCATTTTTTCTCTCCTTCATGTACCTCCACCAGCCGTCTGATCAGACTGTCAATGGATGCCTCCCCGGACACCCAGGTCTGCATACCCAGTTTGTCCGCCGCTTCCTTCGTCTGTCTGCCGATGCAGATCGCTTTTACCTTCGTATAATCGATCACTCCAACTGCCGCGGCGAACCCCCGCACCGTGGAGGCGCTGGTAAACACGGCGTAGTCGATCTGTCCGCTCTCCAGCTCCAGCCGCTCATCGATCAGCCGTCCTGTTTCATAGACAGTATCGTACGTCGGAATATCCTCCACCATACACGTATCCGGCAGCTTGGCGGTCAGTTCCTTCCCTCCGGCCGATGCCCGCGGTATCAGAATACGCTCTGTCCCGGCGCACTTTGACGCCAGAGCCTTTCCGAGATGCTCTCCGTCAAAAATCTCCGGTATCAGATCCGCATACAGACCATGCTTTTCCAGCTCCCTTTTCGTCCCGCCGCCGATAGCCGCGATCTTCACTGTCCCCAGCCTGCGGACATCCATCTGCCAGACGCTCAGTTCCTCAAAGAAAACGCGTACTCCCGTAGGGCTCGTAAATACAAGCCAGTCATACTGCTCCAGACGATCCAGCGCTTTTTGCAGCTTTTCGTTATTCTGCAGCCTCACCGTACGGATGGAAGGCATTTCCAGCACCTCTGCCCCAAGAGCCCGCATTTTTCCCGCTGTCTCGCTGATCAGCTCCTTCGGACGGGTCAGAAGCACCTTTACGCCGCTAAGCGGCAGCTTCTCATACCAGGAAAACTCCTCCGCCAGAGCGCACACATCGCCTACTACAATGATTGCGGGAGTCCTGGCCCCCCGCCGCATCACTTCTTCCTCCAGAGTTCCCACAGTCGCCACAATACGCTCCTGAGCCGCTGTCGTACCGCGGATCAGAAGCGCGGCCGGCTTATCCGGCGCCATCCCCGCATCCAGAAGCCCCCTGCAGATATCTCCAAGTGATGATACGCCCATCAGAAATATAAGTGTTCCCTTTGTGCGCACCAATGCCTCAAAGTCAATATCATACGATCTCCCTGCCCTTTTGTGGCCTGTAATGATATGCACGGAGGAGCAGAAATCCCGGTGTGTCACCGGAATCCCCTGATACGCGGGAACAGAAATGGCCGAGGTAATGCCCGGTACCACCTCATACGGCACTTGCTCCTTTACAAGCAGCTCGATCTCCTCCCCGCCGCGGCCAAAAAGAAATGGATCGCCGCCCTTCAGGCGCACTACACGCTTCCCTTCCTTCGCCTTTGCCACAAGCAGCTCATTGATCTTTTCCTGCGCCATCGTATGATTGCTGGAACGCTTTCCGACATTGATCGCCTCCGCCGTATCCGGTATCATATTCAAAATCGCCTGGCCGGCCAGCGCATCGTACACCACTACCTCCGCTTCCTCAAGCACCTGTTTTCCCTTTAATGTAAACAGTCCCGGATCAGAGGGGCCTGCGCCTACGAGCCAGACCTTTCCCATATTCTTATCGTTCATCATTTTATCTCCGAATTCCGATATTCCAACTGCCATTTTATTTCCTGTTACAACTCCCGCAGGAACTTCTCTGACGGTTCCCTCAAAATACTCATTCCCGCAGGAACTCCTCTGCCAGCTCCGTTCCGGCCTTCTCCGGCTCCAGGGCGCTTCCGCTTCGGCATCCTGTGTGCAGCTTCCCGCTCGCATCATCGAAATACAGCGCATTCAGCGTTATCACTTCTCCTGCCACTCTGGCATAGGCGGCTACCGGCGTACTGCAGTTTCCGCCAAGTCCACGCACGAAGGCCCGTTCAGCGAGTGCGCAAAGCTCTGCCTCCCGATCCGTATATCCCTTCAAAAATCCGAGATCATCACCCGCCCGGCCCTGTACGGCCAGGATTGCCTGGCCAGCCGCCGGGATCATCTCCTCCGTTGTAAAATACCGGCTGATGCGATGCTCCAGGCCAAGCCGCTTAAGCCCCGCTGCGGCCAGGATCGTCGCACTGTACTGTCCCTCATCCAGCTTACGAAGCCGTGTCTGCACATTGCCGCGAATCGTCTGAAAGACAGCCTGTGGGTACAATTTCTGAAACTGGATCATCCGCCGCCTGCTGGAGCATCCCACCGGCTTCGAAAAATCGATCTCCGCCGCTCCCTCCGGCAGCACCAGCACATCCCTGGGATCCTCCCTTTTGGAAAATCCCACCAGCGGCAGCTCCTTTGGCAGCTCCATCGGCACATCCTTCAGGCTGTGGACTGACAGATCCGAGCGTTTTTCCAGCAAAGCGGCATCCAGTTCTTTGACGAACAGCCCTTTGCCGCCGATCTTTTCCAGCGCCTGATTCAGTATTTTATCCCCGGTGGTCTTCATGGTAAGTATTTCCGCTGTCATTTCGGGATTCTGCTTTACGATATAATCCCTCACCATCTCCGCCTGTATCACAGCCAGTTTGCTTTCGCGGCTTCCGATCACGACTTTGCTCTTCATTGCCATATATGACCTCTTCTATATTTCATGTTGACGTCCACGCACCTCCACATATGCAGGCACGACAATTCGCACTGCCTGTCACAAAAGGCGTGAACAATAACAATTTCATTCCTCGCTGTACAGCCGCTCCAGACATCCAAGAGATTCCCGGAATGTTTTCCGCTCCACACCGTCCCGCAATGCAAACAGCATTTTATTCACGGTCCGCACTGCCGCCGCCTCAATGTCCTCCCGAAGCTGCTTCCGCACCGCGTCCTCAAGCGGCAGCTCTCTTAATTTTTTCTGAAGGCGAAGCTCCAGATCCTCAGCCGCCTTTTCCTTGATCGCCTGAATTTTCGGGATCACATCAACGCATTCATACCATGTATAAAATTCTTCCATCTGCTCCTCAAAGCACAGCTCCGCCTGACGGATCGCTTCCTTCTGCGCATCGCTTCCCGCCTCGTCACGGAAGCAGTCTATGTCAAAAAGTCTTACTCCTTCTATCTCCCGGACACCCGGATCTATATCCCTTGGCACCGCCAGATCGATCAGCACCACCGGTTTTTCCAGGCTTCCTTCCACCAGCTCTTTTGTCAGAGTGTAATTCGGGCTGACCGTAGCGCTGATCACATAATCACACCGGCCGAACAGTTCCATTCTGCGGCCATAGTCGATCCGGTGGCATTTCTCCGGTATCTCAACGATGCCGCTGCGGTACTGGCGTACCGTCACCGTCACATCAGCTCCCTGGCTTCGTATCTGGTTGGCTGCCAGCTTACCCATCACTCCGTTTCCGATGACCATGCAGGTCTTTCCCTGAAAATGAAAGCCCTCCTGCTTCAGCGTCTGGATCGCGATATTTACAACGGACTGATCCGATGGCGAAAGCGCGACCCCGGTCTTTACCTTCTTGGCCGCAGTGACGGCCTGCCGGAACAGCGTCTCCAATACATGATCCGTGGCAAAATGCTCTCTGGCAAAGGTCAGCGCATCCTTTACCTGCGTCACGATCTGATCCTCACCCAGTATCCGTGATTCAAGGCCGCCTGCCAGGCGGAAAAGATGATGCACCGCTTCCCGCTCCCTGCGGAATTTGAAATACTGCCGGTACTTCTCCGGACAGACTCCCCGGATCTCACAGAGCAGCGCATAGAGATCCGCCTCAAAATCATCACTCGTGCTTATCCACAGCTCCATACGGTTGCATGTTGACAGCAGCACACAGCCCTCAATTCCCCTTACCTGCTTCAGCTTCTCCAAAGCCTCCGCCGTATGTTTTTTTGTAAATGAAAAAACAGTACGTATATCAATATCAGCCATACTGTGGTCGATTCCCGTCATTTGTATCCCCATGATAAATGGCTCCTTCATTTTCCAGCTTACGGATGGATGCTGCGATATGATCCAGAAAAACCTGTCTGATACCGGGATACTCTCCCAGTCCCTTCAGCACACAGTCCACCTCGAAGCCTGCATTTTCAAACCTGCTCTTCCAGGAGCCTTCCTCCGCTCCTGACAGATCGTTCGCCGCGTGGTCTCCGGCCACGATCATGAACGGCGCCAGCGTCACCCTGCGCAAAGCAGCTTCCCTCACCCGCCTGAGCAGCGAATCAAAGGAAGGATACGCTTCCACGGTACCCATAAAAATATTTTTATATCCTGTATCCTTAAACTGATAATCCAGAGCGGCATAAACTGCATTTGCGTAATGCTCCGT
>CAYLPF010000109.1:0-5474 GCA_964385485.1 uncultured Lachnospiraceae bacterium
CATGCATAGTAAACCCCCATGCGCTTTGAACGTACCACTGCGCATGAAAGTGTTACCGCGCATGGGTGCATCCCTGAACTCAGTTTTCCGCTTCGCGGAAAAGGGTACTTTCATAGTAACTTTTGCCAGTGTGATTAAAAAAATTCCCAGTGTGATTAAAAAATTCCCGGTTGACAAATGTCTGTGTCAGTGGTACACTTTAACACAACAAAGGACGAAACCGATGAGAAAGAATAGTAAGCATTCATTGTGAAGTCACAGAGAGCTGCAGGTGGTGAGATTGCAGTATGGAGCGGTTTGCTGAATGGACTTTTGAGGGTGGCCTGAACGATAGATATTATGTAGTAGGAGCCGCCGGGAACCGAACCCGTTATCAATCAGGAGTGTATGACAGTACATGCGAAAGTGGACATTACGTCAAAGTGAGTGGTACCGCGATAATAAGAAATTATTACCGTCTCAGATGAAAATCTGAGGCGGTTTTTTGCGCGATGATAATGAGCCGTGCGTGCCGGAGAAGGGACACAGACAGCGAAAATATATTTTCAGCTGGATGTGTAGCTTCTCTGGCAGATAGGGCGAAGCCCGCGACCGAGACGGAGCGGAGCGGAGTCGAGGTGCAGCACGGCGGAGAGGATGCGACGATAATGAGCCGTGCGTGCCGGAGCGGAGCCGAGGTGCAGCACGGCGCCCGTACCACCATGAGATAAACACCGGTTATTCCTTTGAAAACAGCCCGCAGATGTTTTATATCCGGGTTTATTCTGAAAACCAGGCCAGGGGTCTCACAAAGAAAAGGAGAACAAGATTATGAAGAAGAAAGTATTGGCAAGTGCAGCGGTATCTATTATGGCATCCGTTATGCTGGCGGGAACAGCAATGGCGGCAGAGTATAAGGTTGGTATCATTCAGTACGTGGACGATGCGTCGCTGAACCAGATCGAAGCGGCGATCGAAGCGGAGCTGGACGCAAAATCAGAAGAGGGCGAAGACAAATTTATCTATGAAGGTAATGTATACAACGGCCAGGCGGACGCGACGACGCTGAACCAGATTGCGACGCAGCTGATCGCGGACGGCGTGGATGTGATCGTTCCGATCGCGACTCCGACCGCGCAGATCGTACAGACAGCGACGGAGGACAATCAGATCCCGGTGGTCTTTTCCGCAGTATCTGACCCGGTAGGCGCGGGGCTTGCTGAGAGTATGGAAGCTCCCGGAGCAAATATCACAGGAACGAGTGACGCGCTGAACACAAATGCGATCCTTGACCTGATGTTCGTAGCAAATCCGGATATCAAATCCGTGGGTCTTCTGTACAGCCAGTCAGAGGACGCTTCCAAACAGCCGATTGAGGACGCGAAGGCATATCTGAAGGAAAAAGGCGTAGAATATGTAGAAAAGACAGGAACAAACAATACGGAGGTTACTCAGGCGGCGGATGCCCTTATAGCAGCGGGGGTAGACGCAGTGTTTACTCCTACCGATAATACGATCATGACAGCAGAGCTTGGCATTTATGAAAAATTTATCGATGCAGGCATCCCGCATTACGCAGGCGCTGATTCCTTTGCGCTGAACGGTGCGTTCTGCGGCTACGGCGTGGACTACACGAATCTCGGAACGGCTACTGCAGACATGGTAGTGGATATCCTTCAGGGAGCCGACCCGGCAGCTACACCGATCCAGACCTTTGACAATGGTATTGCGACAGTCAATACCGAGACAGCAGAGGCGATCGGCGTGGATTACAGCGGATTTGCAGAGCTGTGTACGGAAGTGATCGAGACGGTTACGGCAGAAGAATTTGAATAAGCAATTCATCTATGAGGTATAGTGTGAGTGCGAACGAACAAACAAATAAAACGGTTCCTCTACAGCATGGATGAATAGAGAGGTCCATTTGCAGATCAGGCGGATATCTGCATGAAAATAGAAAAATAAAGCACAGATGTGGATGTTCGCCTGATAAAATAAAACTGAGAATAAGGAGTAAGATATGGGATCATTGTTGTCGCTCCCGGTGATCATCAGCGCACTGGAGCTTGGATTTATTTATGCGCTGGTGGCATTGGCATTATTCCTGAGTTATTCAATCCTGAACATTGCAGATTTGTCTACAGACGGATGCTTCACATTGGGCTGTGCGGTCGGCGCACAGGTCGCGATCATGGGGCATCCTGTTTTGGCATTATTCGCTGCAATGGCGGCGGGCGTCTGTTCCGGTTATATCATGGCGTTTCTTCAGACGAAGCTTGGCGTAGAATCCATTCTTGCAGGTATTATCGTAAATACCGCGTTGTACACCGTGAATCTGGCAGTAATGGGATTTTCATCAAATCTGTCGCTTTTTAAGTGTGATACCATATACAGCCTTTGCAAAGATCTGTTTGGAAGTACCTGGTACAAACTGGTCGTATCAGCTATCATAGTTGTGATCGCATGTGTGATCATAGCATGGTTTTTGGGTACGAGAATCGGTCTTTCCATCCGGGCGACGGGCGACAATGCGGACATGGTCAGGGCATCCAGCATCAATCCGGGGTTTACGATCACCGTGGGGCTCTGTATTTCCGGCTCTCTGACAGCTCTTTCCGGCTGTCTGATCGGACAGTACCAGAAGACATGTGATATCAACCTTGGCACAGGCATGGTCACGATCGCGCTTGCCAGCCTGATCATCGGTGAGACGCTGATCGGAAAGAGCAGCATCTTCCGGAGGATTCTCGGAGTGATCGTGGGAAGCTGCCTTTACCGTTTTGCGATCGCGATCGCGCTGCGGCTGCATATCCCGGCTGAATGCCTGAAGCTTGTATCTGCCGTTATCGTGGCAATTGCGATTGCGTCGCCGTATCTGAAAAAACAGGCGGCGTTCCAGAAAAAGAAAATGGCGGCTGCTTCCGCCAGAAAAGGAGGGAGCGGCACATGCTGAAGCTGACAAATGTAAGAAAAGTATTTAATGAGGGAACCGTCAACGAGAAGGTAGCGCTGGACGGTGTGAGCCTGACCGTGAATAACGGTGATTTTGCAACGATCATCGGCAGCAACGGCGCAGGGAAGTCCACGCTTTTTAACTGCATCGGCGGAAGCTTTTACGTGGATGAAGGAAGTATTTTTCTGGACGATACCGATATTACTTACCTGCCGGAATACCGCAGGGCGGTGCAGATCGGCCGGCTGTTCCAGGATCCCATGAAGGGTACAGCTCCCCATATGACAATAGAAGAAAATCTTGCGCTTGCATACCTGCGTGTGGCAAAACGCAGGAATTCTGTTTTTTCCAGGATCAGCAATAAAGAGAGGAAGATGTTCCAGGAAAAGCTTGCCCTTTTGAATATGGGGCTGGAGGATCGGATGAAGCAGCCGGTAGGACTGCTTTCGGGAGGCCAGAGACAGGCGTTGACACTCTTAATGGCCACGCTGATACCGCCGAAGATCCTTTTGCTGGATGAGCATACGGCTGCGCTTGATCCCGGAACCGCGGATAAAGTAATCGAACTGACAAAAAAAGTCGTGGAGGAAAATCATCTGGCATGTCTGATGATCACTCACAACATGCATTCCGCACTGGAGCTGGGCAACCGGACCCTGATGATGGACGGCGGAAAGATTGTGCTGGATATCAGCGGAGAAGAGCGGGCAGGGCTGACGGTAGACGGATTGCTGGAGAAATTCAGCGTAGGTACCGGGAAAGAGCTTGATAATGACAGGATACTTTTTTCAAAAATGGAATAGACCGGATGCAGGAGAAAATGCGGGTTCTGAGGAAAAGAAGACTGCCAGCGGGACTTCGTTTCTGGACAGGAGCTGCGCGAAAATGCCCCATCTTCCGTTATTATCAATATATTGGAGACAATTCTGTGGCAGAATCAATCCCTCGGAAAACTGAATTGTTCCCCAACAGCTCTTGCTTTATAATAGTTTCATAAAACCATGATGAGAAATCTCAGAAAGGAATGTTTTATGGAAAAGAAATTATATTGCGGAGCTGCGCGGAGAGTGGTGACACCTCCCAGGAATCTTTTGCAGGACCTTCGGGGAAATATGGGGGCGGAATTTAATGCAGTGCTTGACGAGCTGTATGTCAGGGTGATTGCCCTGGGGGATGGGTCGGATCGCTCTCTGATCATCTGTTTTGAAAGCGGATATCCCTGCAATAATCAGTTGTTTGAACGGATCCGAAAGGATTATGGTATTCCGCCGGAGCATGTCATGCTTTTGCAGACGCATGTCCATGCGGCACCGATGATTGGGGGAGCAGTCAATCCGGCTTCCATCAATCCGAGAAAGCATGTAAATAATTTCCTGGAGTATCCGGAAGCGGTGCAAAAGGCAACCATGAAATATGTGGATTTTCTTGAGACGCAGATGTTTTCTGCAATTGGAGAAGCAGTGGAATCCATGGAGCCTGCGAGAATGGGGCACGGGCAGGGGGAATCCCTGATCAATATCCGAAGAAATCAGCAGTACGTCTCGCCGGATGGAAAAGATATCAGGTATTCTCTCGGCGTTGATCCGACCGCACCGGTGGATCACACCCTGTTTGTTATGCGGTTTGAGCGGTTGGATGGGACACCCATTGCCTTCTTCATTAATTATCCGGTTCATAACTGTGTTATGGTGTTTAATCATTGCGGGACAGATGGGAAAGGTGCCATCAGCAGTGATATCAGTGGAAGAGCCTGCCGGTATCTGGAACAAGAGTATGCGGATTGTGTGGCTCTTTGGACCAGCGGCGCGGCGGGAGATGTGAATCCGCTGTTTGGCAATGAGTTGTTTTATCCGGATCCGGAGACGGGGGCGCCTGCACAGTTGCCGGTTAAAGGCGGCGAACTGCCGAATGCAGTTCTGGAGGTGTTGGCCTGCAGACATTATGCGGATATTTTGTCTGTCATCCGAAAGATAACTTACACCACGGAGAATACAAAGATCAAGGGAGTCATTGCCTGGTCCCGCACGCCAGGGGTGGATGAAAATAATCGGATTCAGGAGGAGTTGTATCAGGTTCGCCTTCATCTGCTGCGGATCGGTGATGTGGGATTGTTTGGCGCTAGCGGAGAATTGTATGATTCCTATGGAAAGCTGATCAAGGAGTGGTCCCCCATGAAGCATACGGTGGTCATCAATCATGATGCCAGGGATCTGGCAAACAGTGAGTATATCTATGATGATGAGGCATTTTTACACAGTCCCGGTTTGGTACAGTCACCGGCAAATGCCGATGCCCCCAGTTCCATGAGAGGTGGAATCGTGGCAATCAGTCACAGTCAGATGGTTCCTGGATATTTTGCGGATTCATTGAAAAAACATACGGTTCAGATGTTTGAACAGGTATTATAAAGGAAGAGAGACCGAGGCTGCCTTTGGAGAGCCTCACTTAGGAATTTAACGAAAAGGCTTTGAGTGACAGTCTTCAAACGGCTAACCTAAAAAGAAAATGACCATGTCAGAGATAAAGTTCTCCGGCATGGTTA
>CAYLPF010000110.1:0-5445 GCA_964385485.1 uncultured Lachnospiraceae bacterium
GTATGTACGGGACAGCTTTTTTTCATAAAGTTCCTGGTTTTACAAGGATTTACTAATATACCGATTTGTGCTATGATATTTATACTTTGCTTATGTTGCTGACTGACAGTATCCGCACCCTCTCTGAACTCCTTTCCAGGCACTTTGGCAGCAGGGTGATGCTGGCAGGCTTATGACTTTTTCTCATATGGCAGCATAAAGAGGAAGCCGCCATTTGGCGCGGCATGAAAGGAAATCATACATGACAAATATATTCAGGAAATTTGGTTGTGCGGCAGCGATAGCTGCGGCTGTGATGCTGGGCGGGTGCGCTATGGGAGGCGCCACCGGTACAAAAACGGTTCAGGGGAACACTGCGCTGGATGCAGGAGAATACCAGCAGGCGCAGCAGCTTTTTCAGGAGGCTGTGCAGGAGGGCGAGGAGGAAATGCTTGCCTGGCGCGGACTTGGAATGGCGTATATGGGGCTGGCCAGATATGAGGAAGCAGAGATGGCGTTTCAGGAAGCGTATGACTGTACCGATGATAAAATGCCGGAGAATCGGCTGGATATACAACTGTATCTGGCGACTGCACAATACCGCGGGGAAAAATATGAGGAGACGATCGCGACGTGCGACGATATCCTGAAGGAAAATACAAAGGGAAACGCGGATGCGTATTTTCTGCGGGGAGCCAGTTATCTTTATGAAGGGCTGCAGGAGGAGTCGGGCAGGGATTTTGACGCTGCCGTAGCTCTCGAACCGGAGGATTACGACCTGTATCTCAACATTTATGAGTGCTACCGGGAGGAGAATCTTTCCGGGCTGGGAGGAGAGTATCTGCAAAGCGCGCTGAATATTCAGGGTGATGATGTAGAACACTATTATAACCGGGGCCGGATCTATTATTATCTTGAAAATTATGAGGAAGCCCAAAGCCAGTTGATACGTCCTGTGGAGGAAAAGTATGAGCCGGCGATGTATCTGATCGGAAGAGTTTACCTGGCGATGGAGGATTACGAGCACGCTCAGGCGATTTACCAGCAGATACAAAGCGAGTTTGACGGAGGCGCGGAGGCCTTTAATGGACTGGCCCTCTGTGCGATAGAGAGCGGGGACTACGATACGGCGCTGTCTTATATCAGCCAGGGACTTGCATTGGAGGGTACCGACGGGAAGCAGGAGCTGTATTTCAATGAGATTGTTGCATATGAAAGGAAGCTGGATTTTGCGACCGCAAAGTCAAAGGCGCAGGAGTATGTACAGAATTATCCGAGCGATGAGGCGGGGCAGAAGGAATGGAAGTTCCTGTTAACACGGTGACGGCGGCCTGAGAGAAGGCCCGGGCCGGTATGAAACGGCAGACAGAGATAGAATGTCCGGACTGATGCTGCGATGATGGTTCAGGAATAATCCGGAAATCGACATATCCCGGTGACAGATGAGGTGAAAAGGAAGTATGGATATGGTTGAATATAAAGAGACCCAGGAGAGAGTGATTCTCGTGGGCGTCCAGCAGATGGCAGGAGATGACACAGAAGAATCCGTGCGTGAGCTGGGAGAGCTGGCTGATACGGCTGGCGCCAGGGTAGAGGGAACGGTCATTCAGAGAAGAGAGAACATTCATCCGGGCACGTATATCGGAAAAGGGAAAATAGAGGAAGTGAGGCAGCTTCTGTGGGAAACGGACGCCGCAGGCATCATCTGTGATGATGAACTGAGCCCGGCGCAGCTTGGCAATCTCCGGCATGAGCTTGACTGCAAGGTGATGGACCGGACGCTTCTGATCCTGGATATATTTGCGCGTCATGCCACATCCCGGGAGGGGAAAATACAGGTGGAGCTGGCACAGCTTCGGTACAGGGCCGCAAGGCTGACAGGGCTTGGCAATTCCCTTTCCAGGCTTGGCGGCGGTATCGGTACGAGAGGACCGGGAGAGAAAAAGCTGGAGATGGATCGCCGCTTGATCCGCGCGAGGATCAGCCATCTGAAGAGAGAACTGGAAGAAGTCATCCGGCACCGGGAGCTGATCCGGACGCAGAGAAAAAAGACGGAGCAGAAGATCGTGGCTCTTGTGGGTTATACCTCCGTGGGAAAGTCCGCGATATTCCGCACTCTGACGGGGGCGGATGTTCTGGAGGACGCAAAGCTGTTTGCGACGCTGGATACGACCACGCGCGGGATCAGGCTGTCCGGCAGCCAGGAGGTACTGCTGACGGATACGGTGGGATTTATCCGGAAGCTTCCGCATCATCTTGTAGAGGCGTTCAAAAGCACGCTGGAGGAGGTGTGCTGCGCTGATATTCTGATCCATGTGGTGGATTCGTCGAGTCCCCGGATGGAGGCGCAGATGCATGTGGTGTATGAAACGCTGCATGAGCTGGGCGCGGACAAAAAGCCGGTCATTACCGTATTCAATAAACAGGATCTGCTGGAAGAACCGCGGAATTTCAGGGACTTCCGGGCGGAACGGTGTATTTACGGCTCTGCGCATACGGGACAGGGCATGGAAGCGCTGAAAGATGCCGTTGAGGATATCCTGCGGGCTCAGAAGATTTATATTGAACGGCTGTATCCGTATGAAAAAGCGGGGCTGATCCAGATCATCCGCAAAAAAGGCGAGCTGCTGGAAGAAAAATACCAGGAGGATGGTATTTTTGTGAAGGCTTACGTGCCGGAGAGCGTATATATGAGCGTCTGATCCAAACTGTGCCCTGAAAAAAGAAACAGATCGGACTGTTCAAAGAAAATACACGAAAATTCATGCTGTCGTGAAAACCCTGTAGATTTGGGCTTTTATGACGTTTCCGTATCTATATGTAGTGGTTTTTAACAAAAATGAAACATATATGCTGTACTTTTGTAATTGACTTACAGCAGGGGCGGTGCTATACTGTGTGTCATAACGTAATTATCTACTACAAGATATAGTGATGTACAGGATTGGATGGAGGATTATATAGTGTTTAAGGTTGTAAAACGTGATGGAGAGATAGCAGAATTTGATCTGACGAAGATCAGTGGTGCCATCGCGAAAGCATTTGAAGCGAGACAGATGGAATACAACAGCGATATGATCGATCTTCTGGCGCTGCGCGTGACGGCGGATTTCCAGAAGAAGATCAAAGACGGGCTGATTGATGTGGAAAGCGTACAGGATAGTGCGGAGCAGGTGCTGATCCAGGCCGGTTACGCCGATGTGGCGAAGGCATATATACTCTACCGCAAGCAGCGGGAGAAGATCCGAAATATGAAATCCACGATACTTGACTATAAGGAGATCGTGAACAGCTATGTGAAGGTAGAGGACTGGCGTGTAAAAGAGAACTCTACCGTGACGTACTCTGTCGGCGGCCTGATCCTGAGCAATTCCGGTGCAGTGACCGCCAATTACTGGCTGTCCGAGATCTACGACCAGGATATTGCAGAGGCACACCGCAACGCGGATATCCATATTCATGACCTCTCCATGCTCACCGGATACTGCGCGGGCTGGTCTTTGAAGCAGTTGATCGTAGAGGGACTCGGCGGCATCAATGGCAAGATCACCTCTGCCCCGGCAAAACATCTTTCCGTACTGTGCAATCAGATGGTGAATTTCCTTGGCATCATGCAAAATGAGTGGGCCGGTGCGCAGGCGTTTTCATCCTTTGACACATATCTGGCGCCCTTTGTGAAGGCTGACAACCTGTCTTATCCGGAGGTCAAGAAGTGTATTGAAGCTTTTGTTTACGGTGTCAATACGCCGAGCCGCTGGGGAACGCAGGCTCCGTTTTCCAATATTACTCTGGACTGGACGGTTCCGGATGATCTGGCGGAGCTTCCGGCCATCGTGGGCGGACAGCCGATGGACTTCTGCTACAAGGACTGCAAGAAAGAAATGGATATGATCAATAAGGCATTTATCGAGACGATGATCGAGGGCGATGCCAACGGACGAGGTTTCCAGTACCCGATCCCGACATATTCCATCACAAAGGATTTTGACTGGTCGGAGACAGAGAACAATAAGCTGCTTTTTACCATGACAGCGAAATACGGCACCCCGTATTTCTCCAATTATATCAACAGTGATATGCAGCCCAGTGACGTGCGCAGCATGTGCTGCCGTCTGCGTCTTGACCTGCGGGAGCTCCGCAAAAAGATGGGCGGATTCTTCGGATCAGGTGAAAGCACGGGAAGCGTCGGCGTAGTTACGATCAATCTGCCGCGTATCGCGTATCTGGCATCAAATGAAAAGGATTTTTACCGCAGGCTGGATCATATGATGGATTTGGCGGCCCGTTCCCTGAAGATAAAGAGAGACGTTATCACGAAGCTTCTGAATGAGGGACTGTACCCGTACACAAAGAGGTATCTCGGTTCTTTTGAGAATCATTTTTCTACGATCGGCCTGATCGGTATGAATGAGGCGGGCCTGAATGCAAACTGGCTGCGCAAGGATCTGACCCATGAGGAGACACAGCAGTTCGCGAAGGATGTCCTGAACCATATGAGAGAGCGTCTCGTAAATTATCAGGAGGAGTACGGCGATCTGTACAATCTGGAGGCGACGCCGGCGGAGTCCACAACATACCGACTTGCAAAGCATGACAGGGCGCGTTGGCCGGAGATCATCACGGCAGGCAAACCGGGAGATACCCCGTACTATACGAACAGCTCCCACCTTCCGGTGGACTTTACGTCTGATATCTTTGACGCACTGGATATTCAGGACGAGCTGCAGACGCTGTATACATCCGGTACGGTATTCCATGCATTCCTGGGCGAGCGTCTGCCGGGCTGGAAAGCCGCTGCGACACTGGTACGCAAGATTGCGGAGAATTACAGGCTTCCGTACTATACGATCTCTCCGACATACTCTATCTGCCAGGCACACGGATATCTGGACGGTGAGCAGCAGATATGTCCGATCTGTGGTGAGCGCACAGAGGTATACAGCAGGATCACAGGCTATTACCGTCCGGTACAGAACTGGAATGACGGCAAGACGCAGGAGTATGCGAACCGCAAGCTGTATGATATCGCAAATTCCCGTCTCAAGAGAAAGGGCGGGGACACGAATCCGATGTACCGCGCCGGGATGAATGTGACAGTGAAAGCAGATGTCGATGAACAGGAGCAGGATGCGGCGCAGGAGGCTCAGGTGACAGTACAGAAGGCGGAAGAGGCTGCACCGGACAACGGACGGAAGGCAGTGCGTTATCTTTTCACGACAAAGACCTGCCCGAACTGTAAAATAGCGAAGGAAATGCTCCGCGGAGAGCCGTATGAGCTTGTAGACGCAGAAGAAAACCAGGAGCTGGTCAGCCAGTTTGGCGTGATGCAGGCGCCGACGCTGGTGGTCATGCATGATGGGGAAGTGGACAAATACGTCAATGCATCCAATATCAAAAGATATGTGGATAAGCTGGTGTCGAATGCGTAGGTTGGATGCGCCAAAGAGCATCCGACCATACAGATGG
>CAYLPF010000111.1:0-5417 GCA_964385485.1 uncultured Lachnospiraceae bacterium
AGTAAGTGTTTCAAATTGGCGTCACATAACGATTGACAAGAAAGGCTGGAGGGCATTAAGATAAAGAGAAAGTAAAAAAACACAGGGAGGAAACCATGAAATTTTTGATTGCGTCAGATATACACGGCTCAGCGTATTACTGCCGCAGGCCGTTGAAAGCATATGGAAAAGAAGGGGCAGAGCGTATGGTGCCGGAGAATGGCGTTTTCTGTATTCGCGGTTTTGACGGACATATCGTAAAGGAAGTTACAATATGAAAAAAATGTATGAGTTGATTGCCCCGTGCCACTTTGGACTGGAGGCAGTTTTAAAACGGGAAATTCTTGAACTTGGTTATGAAATCAGCAGCGTTGAGGATGGAAGGGTGACATTTCAGGGGGATGCGGAGGCGATTGCGATCGCAAATGTGTTCCTGCGAACTGCTGAACGGATATTGCTGAAGGTGGGAAGCATTCATGCGGAGACCTTCGATGAGCTTTTTGAGGGGATAAAATCTCTGGAATGGGAGGAATATCTGCCTGTTGATGCAAAATTCTGGGTTGCAAAAGCCACTTCTGTTAAAAGCCGGCTTTTCAGCCCTTCGGATATTCAGTCGATTGTAAAAAAGGCAATTGTGGAACGGCTGAAAGGCGTATATGGCGTGAACTGGTTCAAAGAGGACGGCGCATCCTACCCGATCCGCATTTTTCTGATGAAGGATGAGGCAGTCATTGGCCTGGATACGACGGGAGAATCTCTGCATAAGCGGGGATACAGAAAATTGACAGCAAAGGCCCCGATCTCTGAGACACTGGCGGCGGCGCTGATCATGCTGACTCCGTGGAAGGGGGACAGGATACTGGTGGATCCGTTCTGCGGCAGCGGTACATTCCCAATTGAAGCGGCCATGATAGCTGCGGGAATTGCTCCGGGGATGAATCGTTCATTTCCGGCAGAAAAATGGATGAATCTCATGAAACGTAAATACTGGTATGATGCGGTGGAAGAAGCGCAGGACAGGATCGACGATACAGTAGAAACGGATATCCAGGGGTATGATATTGATGGAGACGTGATCCGTATAGCCAGGGAGAACGCAAGACTGGCCGGTGTAGAGCATATGATCCATTTTCAGAAGCGGGCAGTCAGTGAGCTGAATCATCCTAAGAAATACGGTTTCATTATCACAAACCCGCCATATGGCGAACGGATCGAGGAACGGGAGAATCTTCCGGCTTTGTACCAGGAAATCGGACATGCATTTTCAAGGCTGGATTCCTGGTCGGAATATGTGATCACTTCTTATGAACAGGCAGAGAAGTATATTGGTAAAAAAGCGGACAAGAACAGAAAAATATATAATGGTATGATAAAGACGTATTATTATCAGTTCATTGGACCGCGGCCACCGAAAAAAAGAAGCGGGGGAACGGTTTGAACAGAAAAAAAAGTTTTGTATTTTTCCTGATGGTTATGTTAATCTGTGCTTCGCTGCAGGATCTTATATCTGCCGGGGCGCACATGGAAGACAGGGACATCTCCGGGTGTGAAGAGCCGGATGAGCTTCCGGTACTTTCAGTTCAGTGGTATGATCCTCTGCCTGAACGATGGTATGCCGGTGATTACGGGAAAAAACCAATGGTACGCGATCAGGGCATATATGGTACATGCTGGGCGCTGAGCGCGGCGTCTGCAATGGAAGCAGTGCTGCTGCCGGATGAGCAGATGGTATTTTCGGCAGACCATATCTCTCTGGCAAATTCGTTTACTGCTGATGTAAATGCGGGCGGAGATTATCTGATGCTCATGGCGTATCTGTGTGGCTGGCAGGGCCCGGTAACAGAAGAGGAGGATCCCTATGGCGACGGGTATTCACCGGATGGGCTGTCTCCTGCCGTTCATGTGCAGGAGGTACAGATATTGGAAGATCCGGAAGCAGAGGAGATAAAGGATGCGCTTTTCCAGTATGGAGCTGTGCAGAGTTCTCTTTATATGGATAAGACTGCCACGGAAGCGGATTCACCCTATTATAATGAGGAAAAAGATGCTTATTATTACTTCGGGACACAGATCCGGAACCATGATATACTGATCCTGGGCTGGGATGATACGTATTCCCGCTTTAATTTCCGGGAGACGCCGGAACGGGATGGGGCGTTTATCTGCCAGAATACATGGGGCAGTGATTTCGGCGAAAACGGAATATTTTATGTCTCATATGAGGATGTCAATATCGGTGGAGTATGCGTGGTTTACAGCAGGATCGATGCTGTGGATAATTATTCGCGCATTTACCAGACAGATGATTGCGGCTGGCAGGGGACACAGGGCTATGATGACGATACATGCTGGTTCGCAAATGTATATACAGCCCAGGAGACAGAGCATCTTGCGGCGGTGGGGATCTATGCCACGGCGCCGGGCGCTGACTGCGATATTTATATCGTGCATGATTTTCAGGATGAAGAGTCCTTCGAGGACATACAGTATCTGCAAAGCGCAGCAATGGAAAATGTGGGATTTTATACGATCGATCTGGAGGAGCAGGAGGAGCTGCAAGCCGGAGAGCGCTTTGCTCTGGTGGCGCAGATGACAACTCCAGGGGTGTGGAACCCGGTGGCTGTGGAATACAGAGGGGACGAATATACGCAGAATGTGACACTTGAAGGAAAAGAAGGATATCTTAGCCGGGATGGTACGGACTGGCAGAATACGGAGCAATCCTTCGGAACAAACGTGTGCCTGAAGGGTTATACAAGGTGAGGACCAGGAAGAAAAGCGATACAAACCGAGGCCAGGGAGCGACCGGAATTGAGCGGACAGTAAGAAACGATATGAAGTGAGAGGACATGAAATGGGGAAAAGGATTATCTTTGCAACAGGCAATGAAGGAAAGATGCGGGAGATACGTATGATTCTTGCAGGACTTGGCATTCCGGTAGTTTCCATGAAGGAGGCCGGTGTGTCTGCCGACATCGAAGAAAATGGAAAAAGCTTTGCGGAAAATGCCGCGATCAAAGCGAAGGCAATCATGGAGATGACGGGAGAAATCGTAATGGCGGACGATTCCGGGCTGGAGATCGATTATCTTGACGGGGCGCCGGGAATTTATTCCGCCCGTTTTATGGGGGAGGATACATCCTATGACATAAAAAACGCAGCGATTCTGGAAAAGCTGCGGGGCGTGCCGGACGAAAGAAGGACGGCCAGGTTTGTTTGTGCCATTGCATGCGCATTTCCTGATGGACAAATGCTTGAGACTTATGATACGATGGAAGGACGGATCGGATATGAGATCAAAGGCGGCAACGGCTTCGGATATGATCCGATTTTTTATCTTCCGGAATGCGGCTGTACATCTGCTGAGGTGTCCCCGGAAAAGAAAAATGAGCTGAGCCATCGTGGAAAGGCGCTTCGGAAGATGGAGATACTGCTTCGCAGGCATTTTGCAGAGCCATGATCTTCGAAGAGAAAAAGCCAAAGCTGTGGCGTTGGCGGTGGTTTTGGACAAAACACAGGGGAAAAGGCGGGCCGGAACGCCGGAAAATACCTGAGAATAAAAGAGGGATTGATTGCAGTATGAAGGTGCTTGTTATAAGTGATACACATGGACAGGAAAAAAATCTGAAAAAGGTTCTGGAGCGGGAAGGAATGCCGGATCAAGTGTTCCATCTCGGTGATTCGGAAGACAGCGGTATACATATGAAGGAGATGCTGGCCTGTCCTCTGCATATCGTAGCGGGCAACTGCGATTTCTTTTCAGATCTTCCGAAAGTAGCCATAGTGGAGCTTGAAGGGCACCGGATTATGCTCACTCATGGCCATTACCATTACGTATCAGTGGGAACGCGGGATCTGCTGGAGGAGGCAAAAGCGAATGGATGTGATATTGTGATGTTCGGACACACACACAGGCCGTATTTTGACCAGAGTGATCCGGAAATAACGGTGCTGAATCCGGGCAGTCTGTCGTTTCCGCGGCAGGATGGCCGCAGGCCAAGCTATATGGTGATGGAAATAAAAAAAGACGGTACAGTGGGGTACCGTCAGGAATATTTATAGATCGAACGGGTGTTATAAGCTGAAAAATCTGCTTCTGATGCAGGATTGTGCAGATGTCCTGAACCGGGCGATCATGGTTTCTGATGCGGAGAAAACGGCGGCCCTTCCATCTTCTCTGTCAGTGGCTGGCTGACCTGTAACAAAAACGCTGCAAAAAAAATGCCGGAAATGCGGAAAAAGCTTGACTTCCACCGTATAGATATGTTATTCTATACGGGCGTATGGAAGAAGGCTTTTTTTTTGTGCCTAAAAAACAGCGGGTTTTCGCTGACGTAAACTAACAGGGAGAGCGAGGTGGAAGTTGTGCGTGTAAGAATCACATTGGCATGTACAGAGTGTAAGCAGCGTAATTACAACATGACGAAGGATAAGAAAACGCATCCTGACAGAATGGAAACGAAGAAATACTGTCGTTTCTGCAGAACACACACATTACACAAAGAAACGAAATGATCGATAGATTCGTGCAAAGGAAGTGAAGATATGGCAGAAAAAACTGAAAAAAATGTGAAAAAAAGCTGGTTCGACGGGCTGAAAGCTGAATTCAGGAAGATTATCTGGCCGGATCAGAAGTCGCTGGTAAAACAGACAGGTGCTGTAGTTGCCGTTTCTATCGTACTCGGAATGATCATCGCTATATTGGATTTTATTTTCAAATATGGCGTAGATATTCTGGTGAATATCAGTTTCTAAATGAAGTGAGGGCAAAGGTGATTGTATGGCAGAAGCTAACTGGTATGTAGCTCATACTTATTCAGGATACGAAAACAAAGTAAAGGCCAACATCGAGAAGACGATTGAGAACAGACATCTGGAGGATCAGATTCTTGAGGTTCGTGTGCCGCTTCAGGATGTTGTCGAAGTAAAGAATGGTGTGAAGAAAACAGTTCAGAAAAAATTATTTCCGGGCTATGTGCTTCTCAACATGGTGATGAACGATGACACATGGTATGTTGTTAGGAATACCCGTGGTGTTACCGGATTTGTTGGCCCGGGCTCCAAGCCGGTTCCGCTTACTGAGACTGAGATGTTCAATCTTGGCATACAGGCCAGCAATATTACAGTCGAATTCGCCGAAGGCGATACGGTCACTGTAATTGGCGGCGTATGGAAAGATACGGTTGGAGTGATTCAGTCGGTAAATCAGAGCAAGCAGAGCGTCACAATCAACGTCGAACTGTTCGGTCGTGAAACACCGGTAGAAATAAGTTTCACGGAGATCAGAAAGCTGTGAGACGTGAGAGCCGGATAGGGCTGCGCGTTTTGCAGAAGTATAGCAAGCAGATTTTCACGGCATAATGCCGAAAAACGTGGGAGGGAAAAACCCCCGACATTACCACATAGGAGGTGCCTGACATGGCAAAAAAAGTAACAGG
>CAYLPF010000112.1:0-3407 GCA_964385485.1 uncultured Lachnospiraceae bacterium
ATCGTGGTAGTGACCAGCACATCGATCTCGCCGTTGATAAAGTCATACATGACCTTTTCCAGCTCCCGCTCCTTCATCTGGCCGTGCGCAAAGGCCACCTGCGCCTGGGGCACAAGCTTCGCGACAGTATTTGTCATCTCCATGATCGTATTGACGCGGTTGTAAATGTAATACACCTGCCCGCCGCGGGCCAGCTCCCGGCTGATCGCCTCCCGCACCATTTCTTCATTGTATTCCATCACGTACGTCTGGATCGGCACACGCTCCCGGGGCGCCTCCTCCAGCACGCTCATATCACGGATGCCGATCAGGCTCATATGAAGCGTCCGGGGTATCGGAGTCGCAGTCAGCGTCAGCACGTCGATGTCTGTTTTGAGCTGTTTGATCTTTTCCTTATGAGTCACTCCAAAGCGCTGCTCCTCATCGATCACCAGGAGCCCCAGATTTTTGTATCCGATATCTTTGGAAAGCAGCCGGTGCGTGCCGATCACGATATCCACCAGCCCTTTTTTCAGATCCGTCACCGTTTTCTTCTGTTCCGCCGGAGTGCGGAAACGGCACATCAGATCCACCCTCACCGGGAAGTCCTTCATCCGCTGCACAAACGTATTGTAATGCTGCTGGGCCAGGATCGTAGTCGGAACGAGGTAAGCCACCTGCTTGCCGTCTTGCACCGCCTTGAAAGCCGCCCGGATCGCAATCTCCGTCTTTCCGTACCCCACATCACCGCAGACGAGCCGGTCCATGATCTTCGTGCTCTGCATATCCTGCTTGACCGCGTCGATAGCCAGAAGCTGATCCTCCGTCTCCTCAAAGGGAAACATTTCCTCAAACTCCTTCTGCCACACGGTATCTTCGCTGTACACAAAGCCTTCCCGCCTCTGGCGGTCGGCGTACAGCTTCACAAGATCCCGGGCAACCACCCGCACCGCGCTTCGCACCCTGCTCTTCGTGCGGTTCCACTCCTGGGTCCCCAGCTTGTTCAGCTTCGGGGGCTTCGCGTCCCCGTCCGCGTACTTCTGGATCACATCAAGCTGCGTCGCAGGCACATAGAGGCTGCTGCCCCCGGCATACTCGATCTTCATGTAATCCTTCGTGACCTTATCTACCTCTACCTTCTCGATGCCCCTGTAAACGCCGAGGCCGTGGTTTTCATGCACGACAAAATCCCCCACAGACAACTCTGTGAAGCTGTTGATGCGCTTGCCCTCATAGCGCCTGCGCTTTTTCTTCTTTTTCTGTTCCTGTCCGAAAATATCGCTCTCTGTAATGACGACAAACCTGATCAGCGGGTATTCGTATCCCCGCTTCGTATTTCCATACGTGATCAGGATCTCCCCCGGCATGACTTCCCGCTCCGGATCCTCCGTATAATAGCTGGTAAGCCCCTCCGCCAGCAGATCTCCTGCCAGCCTGTTTCCCCTCGTCCTGGAGGCGGACATCAGTATCACGCGGTATCCTTCCCTCGTCCAGCGTTTCAGATCCTTCACGAGATACTCAAAGCTGTTGTTATACGGATTTACCGAGTGTACCGTCAGGCTGAATTTGTCCGAAACAGTATAGGGCGATCTGGCATTCTCCAGGGTACACAGCCCCACGGCATTTCTCCCGCAGACAGCCGCCGCAAGCTCCTGTGCAGAAAACAGCAGCCCGGTCTGCCCTGCAAGGACATATCCCTTTTCCAGCCTGTGCTGCATGCTTTCCCGGAATTCCAGTTCCACCGCGTCCCCGGATTCCAGGATCCGGTTCGGTTCATCGAGAAAGAACAGCGTACTGTCCGTATCAAAATAATCGAGAAATGTTGTCTTTTCTTCCACAAAATAGTCGATGAAGCCTTCCATGGAAAGCGGCTCGCCGAATTCTTCGATCTGATCGCGGCAATCCTGCAGATGGGTGCGGATTCTCGACGCTTCCTCTGTCTTTCCATCCTTCCGGAAAACCGCCTCCGCCTTTTTTGCCTCTTTTTCGATCTGTTCCAGCGCCCTTTGCCGCTGCTCCTGCCCGGGGATCAGCTCTGCCGCAGGGTAAATACGCACGGCTTCCAGGTTTTCGATGGAACGCTGGCTTTCTACATCGAAGCTGCGGAGAGAATCCACCTCCTCGCCCCAAAGCTCGATACGGATCGGATTTTCCTCCGTAAGCGGAAAAATATCTATGATACCGCCCCGGATGGCAAACTGTCCCGGTCCTTCTACCTGGCCCGTGCGCTCATAACCCAGCATGACGAGTTCCTGTTTCAGCAGCTCCGTATCCAGTTCACATCCGGTATCTATCTCCATGATATGGTCTGTCCATTCCGCAAAGGGAACAAGGTGATTCATGCAGGCCGCTATCGTGGTCACCACTGTGACCTGCCTTTTCTCCACCAGCGCCTTCAGGACAGAAATCCTCTGCTGCTCCAGCAGGTTGCTGTGGATATCCGCCTGAAAAAAAATCAGGTCCTTCGCCGGAAAATACAGGACGTCCCGGTCAAAGAATCTGTAGTTCTCATAGATCTCCTTCGCCCGCAGGTCATTGTTCGCGATGATCAGAGCGGCGAAGCGCGGCGGGGTATCTCCTCCGGCGCGTGATCCCGGGCTGCCCGGAGCAGGGCCGTTTTTCCTTTTCATCAGAGCCATCCGTTTGAACTGCTCCCCCGCACAATAGATAAAATGCGGCTTCTGAGAATCAATGCAGCCGGTAACCTGGAGCATCCCCCGGTTGCCGGCTATCCTTCTGCTTATTTCTTCAAATTCCCCAAGCTGCTGCATGGGTGTTAAAAATGCTTTCATGAATCAGTTTCCTTTACTTTGCGCATATTGAATTCATTCATAACATGTTCGGCGTCTTCTGTCACGAGCTTTGCCGCTGCCAATGCCGCCCGGTCAAATGCTTCCGTCATCTCGCCCCAGTCTTCCTTTGAGAAATGACCAAGCACGTAGTCCACAAGATCATATCCCTCCGGCTTTTCTCCGACGCCGATCTTAACCCGCTTAAATACCTGCGTCCCCAGATGCTGGATGATACTCTTCATCCCATTGTGGCCGCCGGCGCTGCCTTTTTTGCGGACGCGGAGCTGCCCCGGCTGGAGGCTGATATCATCATACAGCACGATCAGCTCCTCCTCCGGGTCTATCTTAAAGAAATCGCACGCCGCCCGAATGCTCTCGCCGCTTAAGTTCATGTACGTCTGGGGCTTCAGAAGAAGCGCCTTCTGTCCGTCAATGACGCCGCTGCCGCAAAGCGCCTGAAACTTTTTTGTACTGATATCGATCCTGTACCTGTCCGCCAGACGCTCGATCGATTCAAATCCGGCATTGTGCCGGGTGTGCGCATATCTGCTGCCGGGGTTCCCAAGCCCTGCTATAATATACATAACTGTTCTCCTGTTTTTATATAACGTATCTTCTCTGATCTTTTCATGATGC
>CAYLPF010000112.1:3507-5345 GCA_964385485.1 uncultured Lachnospiraceae bacterium
CCGGGATCTCATATACCGCATATCCTTTCCGGCCAGGCCGACGGTTCCATGCTTCACGCTTCCGCAAGCTCCCCGGCCAGGCTGAATGAACTGTACCTGTCTACATCTGCGTCAGCTTCTCCACTACTTTCTCAAAATGCATAAAATGAGACGCCTTCACCAGAACCGTATCCCCGTCCTTCACAAGCTGCGGAAGCTGAGGCAGAAGCTGCTGCAGATTCTCCACACAGATCACCTGCATCTGCGCGTTGACAGATGCGATACCCTCCGCCAGATTCCCGCACAGCGGACCGACACAGATACAGCAGTCGATATCCAGTCCGCCTGCATATTCGCCGACCTCCCGGTGCAGCGCTCCCTCTTCCGGCCCAAGCTCGCCCATATCGCCCAGGATCGCCGTTTTTCTTCCGGGGCCGTCCTGCAGGACGCCAAGAGAAGCCTTCATGGAAACGGGATTCGCGTTGTAGCAGTCATCGATGATCGTATATTTCTCCGTATGGAGGATGTTGAACCTGCCGCTTACCGGCTGCAGGCTTTCGATCCCCGCCCGGATCTGACGGAGTGTCAGGCCGTAATGCAGTCCTACCGCCGTTCCCGCAAGCGCGTTCAGTACCATATGGACACCCGGTATCGGGATCAGCGTCGTAAAGCTTCCCCTGTCCGTATGGATACGGCAGGAAATACCTTGCAGGCTCTTCTTCTCGATCCGGTCCGCATACACATCATTTTCGCTGCCGATACCGAAAAATACCGGCCTGATCCCCTTCACCTCCGTGACGGTTGCCAGCTTATCATCGTCCCCATTTAATACAATATGCCCATCCGGGCGCAAAAAATCAAAGATTTCGGATTTTGCCCGGAGGACACCGTCCCGGTCTCCCAGAAATTCCAGATGGCACTGTCCGATATTCGTGATCACGCAGGTGTCCGGCTTCGCGATCTTCGCCAGGCGGTGCATCTCCCCGAAATTGCTGATGCCCATTTCCAGCACCGCGATCTCGTCATCCTCCCGCAGCCGGAATATGGTCAGGGGAAGTCCCAGCTCGTTATTAAAATTGCCCGCGGTCCTGAGCACCCTGTATTTCTGTGCCAGCACCGCCGCGATCATTTCCTTCGTACTTGTCTTTCCCACACTCCCCGTAATCCCCACAACGGGAATCTTAAGCTGCTCCAGATATTCCGCGGCGATCGCTTTCAGGGCGTCCAGCGTGGACTCCACCCGGATATAATTACCGGCTGCCTCCCCAAGCTCATGCTCAGAGATCACACAGAGGGCTCCCTTCTCAAATACGGAAGGGATAAAATCATGTCCGTCGGCCCGCTCCCCCTTGATCGCGGCAAACAGGCCGCCCGGCTCCGCCTTCCGGCTGTCCGTCGTGATCGCGCTTACCTCCCGGGAAGCATCCTCCGCTCTCCCCACATATGTACCGCCGCAGACTTCGGCGATATGTTTCAAGGTCAACCCTTTCATACTCTGCTCCCTTTCTTTCTCTCTCTGGTTTTGTCAAGTAAGGACAAATAAAACTCTATATTTTTTCATTCTATTAAAGCCTACCTTCAGATTCTTCTTCCATCCATTCTTTCAGCTTATCCTGTAATAGCTTTTTATCCGGCAAATATAACTGGTACTTTGAAGCATATATATTGGAGTTTTTCGGAAGTGTCAATTCTATTATTGCATCATTTTTATCCGGGCACATAAGAACACCAATCGTCGGATTTTCAAAATCCTGTTTTTCATATCGGTCGTAATAATTTACATACATTTGCATTTGTCCCAGATCCTGATGTTTCAACTTTTCAGTCTTTAAATCAAATAAAACAAAGCACTGCAGCAG